>DAOWHF010000010.1:0-2540 GCA_030641565.1 Methylomarinum sp. | reverse complement strand
ATATGTCTGATAGATAATGCCGCGCCACCGCGAGCATCACCATCAGCCTTGGTCAAAATCACACCCGTTAGCGGCAATGCATCATCAAATGCTTTAGCGGTGTTAGCTGCATCCTGCCCCGTCATACTATCAACAACAAACAGTGTCTCAACGGGATTAATCGCTGCATGCAGCTCTTTAATCTCGCCCATCATTTCATCATCAACATGCAAACGACCCGCAGTATCGACAATCACTACATCAAGAAACTGTTTTTTAGCAGCTTCAATTGCATTTACAGCAATATCAACTGGTTTTTGCGAAACATCACTCTCAAAGAATACCAGATCAAGGTCATCAGCCAGTGTTTGTAGCTGTTTAATCGCCGCAGGGCGATAGACATCAGCACTAACCACACCAACCTTTTTCTTTTTAGTCTCTTTCAGCCATCGACCCAATTTTGCAACTGTTGTTGTTTTACCAGCACCCTGCAAACCAGCCATCAAGACTATAGCTGGAGGATTAGCTTTAAGATCTAACTCTTCATTTGCCTCCCCCATCACTTTAACTAGTTCGGCCTGAACCAGTTTAATTAAAGCCTGACCAGGGTTTAAACTGCTTTGAACTTGCTTCCCTAACGCACCCTCTTTTACCTGTTCGACAAAATCGGTAACGACAGGCAAAGCCACATCAGCCTCAAGCAGAGCCATACGCACTTCACGCAGGGTATCTTTAATATTAGCCTCGGTTAGCTTACCTTGGCCTTTTAAATTTTTAAGCGTACTGCCTAAACGGTCGGATAAATTATCAAACATAGGAGATTATTTTGTTATATAAATGTTATTGGCCAATTCAAATGCACTATGACTATTTAGCGCAATATATTACCATATCATTAAGAATGACTTTTTGATTTTTCTTTACCGCAACCCAAACTGGCAAATATCATGAGCTCTATTATTTCAGGCGCAATCTCTATCTGCCTCTACCTGATTACAACAGGATACATATTTAAAGAGCTTCAACAAAATAAAACCTCACTTGCCACCACTATCTTAGCGTGGCTAGCTGTGTTATCACACATGAGCTATAACGCCCTACTTTTTACCATTAATAATGGATTCAATTTTAGCTTTTTTCATACCACTTCATTTATCTCATCACTGGTTGCGCAATTATTACTTTTGACATCGCTAAGTAAGCCGGTTGAAAAACTAGGTATTGTTATCTTCCCTTTCGCTGCCATCATGCTCGGCCTTGATCTTGCTTTTTCTGACAACACACAGCCTCAGCAACTGTACAACTGGCAGATGAACATACACATACTGACATCTATTATTGCCTTCAGCTTACTTAATATTGCTGCATTACAAGCCATATTATTAGCTATGCAGGATAAACAGCTAAAAAACCATCAAACCAGCAATATATTGCACTCACTCCCCCCTCTACAAACGATGGAAACCTTGCTATTCCAAATGATTGGCACGGGTGTAGGCTTTTTAACCCTATCGCTTATTAGTGGATTTGTTTTTATAGAAGACTTGTTTGCACAGCACTTAGTACACAAAACCATACTCTCGATTTTTGCCTGGCTGATCTTTTCTGGATTATTATTTGGACGCACCTATTACGGGTGGCGAGGAAAAACAGCTATGCAATGGACTCTAGTTGGATTTGTGTCTTTAGCGCTTGCCTACTTAGGCAGTAAGTTTGTATTGGAATTGATTTTAAAGACAAGCTAGCTGCCTTACAACCTCTATCTGATTGATTAAACCTCACTCTTCCTAGAACATTAAAAAGAAAGGATTCATTCGTAGCCTTGATACAACCAAGTGAAATCATAGTTCTTTTGATCCTCACACCCTTGATTCCTCACTGCTGCATCAAGGCTACATTGACTTATTAACTCACCAAAGTTAAGCTAAAGAAGCAATTACAGAGAGTATTTGAGGAAAGAGAAGTCGTACAAGCCTAACTTAAATTACTTTTTTGAATACGCCTTAATGGCTTTTTTACCCAACCCAAAGTCCTGTAAAACTTGGGTAAGATATTTTTTCTTGTGCCGCCCCAATTCTTGCAACTGATCATCTAGGTCAAGAATAGTTTGTATCCCTACTTGAATCGCCGCCACATCATCTGCCTGCTCAACTTCATCAGCAAAATAGAGTGAAAATAGTAACCGCCGCTCCTGCTCAAGCGCAATCACTTCATCCCAACAATCAGCCTTTGCTTTTTCTAACATAGACTGACTTATTACAACCAAGCTTTCTATATTAATATCACCCGTTTTCAACTAACCAGCCACTTGACCATCAATAGCATCCCAGCTGGATTTAATATCAATCATTAAGCTTGAAACTTCATCTAACACTGACTCATCATTTTTTACATTAGCCTTCATTAACTGACGAATCATATAATCGTATAGACGATCTAAGTTAATGGCAATATCCCCACCCAAATCAACATTTAATGACGCCCGTAAACCCGCTACAATATTGATCGCTTTAGTAATATTAACACCCTTACTCGCCACTTCATTACGATTGACATTGCCT
>DAOWHF010000046.1:0-2658 GCA_030641565.1 Methylomarinum sp. | reverse complement strand
TTAGGATTGGTATAACAAATCACCTCACTGTTCAACGTTAATGGTATCCATCCATTAAGGCAACAGTTTGAACATTTCTCTAACTGCATATTCCAAGCGCTTACGCACGACCTCGTCAGTCACATTTTCCTGAATATTTGCAACAGCCTCCCCTAACCAGACAACTTCACCAGTAGCCACATCAACCAAGGCAACAATTAAGGCTCCTTTAGGAATTTTCTTATTGAGTTTTATTTTAGTCTCTGGGTCTAATTGTAGTTCCTGATGCTCCATATCGACCCCAATGAAGAAACTCACAGCCAAATCAGGTGTACCATTAGTGCTATATACTTCGCGTTTACGTAATTCACTGTCTATTAAAAATTTAATATCACCCGCTATATCTAACTTAGGTGGATGCCATGTCTTGTTTGGATCCCTTAAGACTCCATGTGAGCTCAGCCAGTCATATGTTTTATAATTGCTCAGGGTTACATTCGGAGTCAGCTCAGCTTCTACCTCTATATCATTAGTTACTGTTGCACAACCAGATAACAAACTTAACAAAGCGGATAAAACCACAAGATAATATTTTTTCATAATTCATTTCCTTTTATTTAACAAAAATAATTTATTTTACTGTGTAGCCTCTACCCTCAAG
The DNA here is from genome assembly GCA_030641565.1 of Methylomarinum sp. GTDB lineage: Bacteria > Pseudomonadota > Gammaproteobacteria > Methylococcales > Methylomonadaceae > QPIN01. The sequence continues at coordinate 2,018 of DAOWHF010000046.1, read as the reverse complement.
GCAAGCAGAATAAGCACGGTCATAATTAGCTCTTGCCTCATTATAATTTTGCTGAACTTGCTGATTTACCTGGTCTTGCTGACGTTGGCTATCTCGTCTTCGCATGCCTCCAATCATACCGCCTGATGCAGCACCAATTGCCGCACCTTTTCCGGCGTCACCCGCTATAGCACCAACCGCTGCACCTAATGCAGCACCTCGTGCTCCACCTCTTAAAAGACCACCTTGTTGACTTTGTTGTGGGGCTGCTGGAGCCGATGCCTGCATAGGATCAAAACCACTATTATTTTTTGCCCATCCATAACATTGAAATTTATCCCCCTCCATTTGCTCATTACTCTGGCCTTGAGCAGGATAAATCATGAATTCCCTAGCCAACACAGAGCCAGTAAAAAACATTATTGAAATTAATGTAACTGATATTATTGCTTTTTTCATATTAATAACTCCTAAATGTAGTTCAAATTAATGTGACTAATAGTTATACAATTTCCTACTCTATAAAACCTAATTAAAGACAAAAGACATCAACAAGAAAAGAAAATTCACTTTAAAACTTATGAATTTACAAAGTTTATTGTGATTATTTAAGTTTAGTAGAAATATGGATAGAAACCAGTCCAGCAACTAGAATCGCAATATAAAACTGACCAAAAATAGCTTCCATATATACCAGTGATCTTGCCGTTGCTGCTACTGGAACAATATCCCCATAGCCTAACGTTGTTAGGGTCACAAAACTATAGTAGACAAAGTCATTCAACTGCATGTTCATATCAGCCGATAAACTTCCTTTAAAAGCACCCGGCATAATAATGTTGATAAAATAATATGCCAGTGACCAGATGATTCCCAACAATAAATAAACACACGCTGCACCAGCAACATTGTGCAAATTGATTCTGTCAGAAAAAATAACCTGCTGTAGCGCCATACTGATAACCAGTATAAGAAATAAAAAGTCAGCCCAAAGTGATAAACACAAGAATAATTTACTGCCTTTATAAAAAGCCACCCCACTAAATACAATACCTAATAGCACAAGTATTAATCCCGTAGCTCTCCACTTTTTAGCTTTATTAAGACTCAGGACTGAAAAAACCAGTGTCACCGAAAATGCCAAATGCCCAATCAACCAGTTTCTGGTTCCATATATATCAGTGATAACTGGCAAGATAATCAGTAAAATCAACAATGCTGATAATAGAAAGAAAAAGTTATTTTGTCTGATTTGTACCGATTGTTCTATTATCATGGTTAAAATCTATTTTTTATGATGCCATACTCCAAAAATAGTCATTTCATTCTAACGTATTAACTAGCCGACTATATAATTTTTTACCATTAAATCTCGAACTATTTCTGGATTTTCTGATTGCTTTTTTTAAGGATGCTGCTAATCGTTGGGGTACTAAGCTTTTTATCGCATCAATTATCTTTATCAGTTTCATTTGTTTAATTTTAAAATAACAATTTGAAAATACAGACAAATGCTCAACATACATGTAGAGTAATTCACTAAGCGGAATTTAGTCAGCTCTATGCAGACAATCCTTACGTTTATAAATCAGTGCGTATGAATGCTGGAAACCGTAACAAAAGATCTATTAAGATCTTTTATTCCTACTTCCCCAAACAAAAATATGATCATTGAACAAAATTTTCCCTGTTAAAAAAATAATTCTTATACTAGCAACAGGTTTGCTCGCATCCCTATTGCTCTTGGCTGGCTTAATCCTTAGTTTCGATGACGATGATTATCGCCACTTGTTAATCAACGCAATTGACTACAGCAGTGATTATCAACTTGAAATAACAGGACCTTTTCATTTTGGTCTTTCAACTAACCCGACACTATCCGCTACCAACATCAAGCTTTATTCCAAAACGGGCGAAGAACACATAAACCTGAAGACGTTTGAAATTGAGTTACAACTTGCCCCCCTACTCAAGGGTATTCTCCAGATTGAGCACGTGCATATTGCGGATATGACCGCACAAATTTCTGATTCTTCTAC
>DAOWHF010000044.1:0-5205 GCA_030641565.1 Methylomarinum sp. | reverse complement strand
CCTACGATCTAATCAACTTATCGACCTTACGGGTTACTCAACTAAAAACTTTTCAGTTGCATGATACAATCATTTTTACAAAAAATAGACTTTGAAACCAAAGAACTGAATCAATTATGCTGCTATGAGAGTCCAAGATATTAATTTTCTAGGCCTGTGCCTAATTAAAAGTTTATTTACATCTATTTTTATTGTAATCATCACAATTACATTTACTCCATTAGCCAATGCAGAGGCTATAGATGTATCAAATGAATACAATGAAGCAATCGGCAAGCATCTCCAATTTACTCGAGAAAAAAACACTCAACTAAGCTTGAGAGAGGCTCTTAAAGCCTTTAAAAATAACCAATTCACTTCATCTCAAAGCTCTGTCATCAGTCTAGGGCTTGGCTCCATGCCAGTATGGATCGCTTTTGACGTTATAAACTCTAAAAGCACCCTTATTAATCGAAACCTGTTAATTGAAACCCCGTGGATAGATAAATTAGATGTCTATTTTATTGATGATAAAAACCTAATTAATAGCTATAAAACAGGGGATAGCCTACCTTTTTCTGAACGAGCAACTGATCATCGTTTTTTTGCTTTCGAACACCGCTTTAAACCCGGAAACACCACCATACTAATCCGCACCGAGACACCAGACCCAATGGTGCTTCCTATTTATTTTTTAAACCCTAAAGCAACCCAAAAAAGAAGCTCTACTCAAGACTATAGCTATGGTTTTGTCTATGGATTAATATTTGCTTTACTGGCCTACAACTTAATGCTTTTTATAGGTTTAAAAAATAGTACCTATTTATATTACGCCATTTATCTTTTATTCTTTTTAATAGCAAATATTTCATACACCGGACATGGATATGAATGGTTTTGGTCTAACTCACCCGTATGGCAACAACGCTTAAATCCTATACTAATGATTGGCTTTAGTACCAGCGGACTTTTATTTGCCAGTCAATTTTTAAATTTAAAAACCACTTTCCCTTACATTTACCGTGCGGTTATTAGTTTATGTGTTTTATTTTGGTCGTTAATGACATTCGCCATATTAAGCAATAATCAACTATTATCCCTGCTAGTCGCCTTTAGCTTTATGTTCCTATTTTCTGGAACAATGGTCATGTTAGGCATTATTTCTTTTAAAGCTGGTAATAAATCAGCAATATTCTTTCTACTTGCAGCCATTTCAGCAATTATTGGTTCAGCTATAACGACAGCAGCAGTCTGGGGCATAATTCCCTTTAATTCTCTGATGTTTCGCGCTGTTGAAATAGGCATGATGTTTGATGCAATATTACTCGCGCTAGCACTCACCAACCAATTCCAAATTGCTCAAAAAGAAAAAAATCAAGCCTTAATAATGGCAAGAATAGACCCTTTAACCAACCTGAATAATAGACGGGCTTTTTACGAGCTTGTCACACCTATTTGGGAAACAGGGTTAAGAAATAATCGTGGAATCTCTTTAATTACGCTAGATATTGATAAGTTCAAAGCTATTAATGATACATACGGCCATGGCCATGGCGACCTGATTCTTATTGAGATGGGAAAGCTGTTAAAAACTGAAGCACGTTCAGGTGATATTTTAGCGCGCTGGGGCGGAGAAGAGTTTCTTATATTCTTACCTGAAACTAAACTGGCTGATGCAGTCTCTATTGCAAATAGAATTCGCGAAAAGTCTTTAGCCTCTACCGTTTATGCTAATGAGGAAAAAACGCCATTTACAGTTAGCCTAGGTGTAGCGCACAGTGTTGATATAAACCAAGTAACACTAGATGAGCTTATTGTGACAGCAGACAAATATCTCTATAGAGCAAAGGAACAAGGACGTAATCGCGTCTGTTCAATTATACCAAGTTAAAATCTGCTTGCTAAACAGCTGGAGGGACAAGCGTAGGATGGGCAAAGGGTTCTTTCGTGCCCATCATTTCAAGTGTGATGGGCACGCTATCCCTTTGCCTAAAGGATGTAGCTAAGGGGCGTGAACGGAAGCTTTGCCCATCCTCGTAAGAACTAGCTACTCCCCTCCCCCTTTTTTTCTAACAACATCTAATCAAACAACAAATCATAAGAGGCTGACATTTCACTTTCAAATTGTCTAAATCGCGCATCAAGCCCTTTAGATAATTGGTCTTTGAACTGTTCTGATAAAAATGAATATTTGATGCTGTTGTATACATAGTCCTTTAGCTTTTTATAGCTGGGTTGGTATCTTGAGGCTAGCAAAACATATTCATTGGTTAAGTTATTTCTGGAAACGCCTGAGTCATCGGTTGAGATAATCATTGGCACATCATAGGCTGAATAGATTAAATAGGGGTGTTGTTGATTTTTAACGCCCAGAATAAATTCATTACTGGTTAGGTTGATCTCAATGGCAGCTTTGGTTTTAATCGTGCTTAATAGCTCAATTGCATTATCTTCGTAGGGCAGGTCTATACCGTGGCCAATTCTTTGTGCACCAGCGACATTTATGGCTTGGTCAATATGGAAGCTCAGGTTTTTAGGGCGAACCATTCCAAGGGTAAGCTCTCCGGCATGAAGGGCTCTATTCACATTAGGGAATTTACTTTTTAAGTATGCAAACATCAGCATATGCAAGTGATAATCAGCAAGTGCAACATGGCCATTTTCTGGCCCTACAATATTGACCCCAACAATATATTCAGATTGTTCAGCCGCTTTAAAGGCTGCATATAGACCAGAAAATACCTTTGTTGGCGAGCTATTTCTGGAAGCGTAGGTTTGATAACGCATTAAAAAATGCTCGTCATCTAAGCCTTGTTGAGTTTGCTCAATTAAACTAACAAAATCATTTACCCTTTGATTAAACAAGGCATCGTCTGTGATTTTTTCGTCCAGATCGGCTAAGGAAGCTAATGTTTCAATATCATTGCGACTGTTTCTAAGTATTTTATCAAACGAGTTATCAGCATATTGATAGCTTATTGAGCTAAGCATAGTTTCTATATAGCTAACATTTTCCTTAATTGCACGGGCTTTTAAAATATTTAAACCTTTGCGGTAAGAAAAGTCAGAAATTTTTCCAAAATAACCAAAGGTATTAAAGAAATTGGCATCAGGCGGAGGCTGTAGGTGAAAATGGTTTTGGTAATCTTTGTCTGACCAAAGGCTTAATAGCTGCCCATGAAGCTGAGCATTATGGCGCAATTCATCAACCGTTATGCACTCTTTTTTGCTGCTTGACTCTTCAATCTTAAAGGTAATTTTATTAATGCATTTGCCCGCTTGTTTAACCCAGTCTAAATAGGTTTCTGCATAGATAGAGCCAGAATAGTGGTGGTGTAAGTCACCACCTTTAGGCATTTGCTTAAAAAACAAGTTAAGCTGCGCGATATTGGCAGGCTCTTCAACTGTAAATTGATTATAAAGCAAAGCCGTTTTCTGCGTATTACTTGCGTTTATACTACAGCCAGTAATAAATAAAACGAGTATTAAAATAATGGGGCATTTGCTATTCATTATTGTTTGCCTTTTATGCATATTGAGCCGAGCTTATTGATACAAACAGCTAAAGTGAGTTGTCTTTATATAATATATTGCCATAACGGTAAAGGTTTAGTTTGACGCACCCATCAGAGGCTGGTTAAGCCTGAGCCAGTACAACCTAAGTTAGTGTTCTCTTCATCAGGCCTTTACCTTCCCTGGTTTATAGGCCTCTCTCTATTTTAATTAAATATACTTTTAAAAACATTTCCAATTGCTTTTATACTATCCCCTGCCTGTGAACTTTTTGGTTGCTGTTTTACTGTTTGCTTATTAGAGCTATATGATGTGCTTTGAAATTTCTTTTCCTCCGCAATTTTTTCTTTTAATTCAGCCATCAATAATATTGCTTTTTTTGAAGACTGAATAGTTTGACTAGTTTCAACATATTTCATTGCATCCGTATAACGAAAGTCATTCTTTCGTCTTTGTGCTAAGTTGAGGTACTTATCAGCAATTTTTTGTCTCAATTCAACAACGCGTGGATCAGAGTCAGATGTAAGAGCAGATAATTCATTTAATTTATCTAAAGCGGAATCACCCTTCGGTTTACTTAGGCGACTTCTTTTTATATAAGAAAGTGCAGTTTTATAAATTGCATCTGACGGATCGACTTCACTTTCCAGGCTTAAACTCGTTGATGATTGCTCTACTACCTCGGCGGAAACTGATGACCTCTCAATGTCAGTTTTTTTTAATACATTTAACTCTGATTTATCATCTACTGATAATTGCTTAGCGCTATCAGCAAATGATTTACCTTGCTCTGTTTTCTTCATAGATGCGACCAAAGCAGGAAGCTCCTCTAAAAATTTAATTGTTTTTACTGCACCATTTTTTAAGGCATTATCTTTAGCTGTTATCCCTTTCATAATGGGAGTATCAATAGACAAACCTTTAGCTACTAAAAGTATTAACAATTCTTGACGGTTTTTATCCGCTTGAACAAAATATTTTTTACCATCACGTTCAACAAAGACATAACGAATTGCATTGTAACCATCAGAGTCTTTTAAACTAACATCAGCTCCTAAACTAATTAAAAGTTTAGCTAATTTATATTGCTTATCGCCTAAAGCAATCATTAATGGAGTTAGCCCTTCCTTATTTCTATGATTAAGATCAGCACCTGCTTTAACAAGCTCTTTAACTACTTCAATAGCACGAGATTCAGCTGTTAAATTATTACGCCTACGCCAACTATACTCTATGACCTTATGAGCATTATCGACAGCAATATCTAATGCAGTTAAACCCATGTTGTCTTTAGCCGTCACAGGGATATGTTTAACTAAATACCTAAAGTGTTCTAAACTGCATCTAAGCTTTTTATGTTCAAATATTAACTCTGTACACATATGCAAACGATTCAGCCCATCAGAGTTAGTAGAGTCAAGCTGCACACCTGGGTATGATTCGATCAACTTAAACAATGATTCAGGTGCTTCAATAATTGGATATGTCCAATGGCTAATACCCGAACTTAAAGCGATTGTTGGCAATGTATTTATCTTCTTAGCTGGGTCTACTAATTTTCGATCTAAATACATTTTTACGACAGAAGTGTCAGGCCTTACATTAATAAAATCAAATAACCTGGCACCATAACCCCAGCCCACAGTTCTGTATCCTCTTGCATAAGGCCCAAACTTCCCCTTCTGTAAAAAAACCTGTTGATACTCTGGGTTT
>DAOWHF010000098.1:0-8378 GCA_030641565.1 Methylomarinum sp. | reverse complement strand
ACTGTTGCAGAAGACCTGGAAAGGCAACCGCTTTCATATAACACCTTAATCACACGAACCATTGCCATTGGTAATGCCTTAAAGAACATCACTGAAACTGGCGAGAATGTCGGAGTATTTCTACCTAACTCCACTAAAACATTAAATGTGGTTTTAGGGCTGCAACTGTATGGTCGTGTCCCTGCCATGCTTAACTATTCGACCGGCTCAAAAGGCATGAACTCTGCCTGTAAAACAGCAAAAGTCAAAACAGTATTAACCTCTCGCCGTTTTATCAAATTAGCAAAACTAGATAGCGATGCAGAAGCTCTGGCAAAACACCTTAACCTGGTTTATTTAGAAGACTTAGCAGAAACAATCTCCGGTATTGATAAATTGAAAGCTTTAGTTCAAAGTAAAACAGCAAATTACTGGTATGAACATCAGAAATTCAGCCCAGAAAGCCCTGCTGTTATCCTTTTTACTTCAGGGACTGAAGGTGATCCTAAAGGTGTTGTGTTATCCCACTCCAATATTCTAGCTAACCACAATCAAGTAAGAGCACGCATTAATTTTAACTCGCAAGATGTGGTTCTCAATTTTTTACCTATGTTCCATTCTTTTGGCTTTACTGTGGGCACCTTGTTACCTGTGCTTAATGGTATGACCACATTCTTCTACCCTTCCCCACTACACTTTAGTGTTATCCCTGAGATTGCTTATGATATTGGTGCGACCATCATGTTTGGCACCAATACCTTTTTAGCTTCTTATGCCAAAAAAGCGCATGCTTATGATTTTTACAATATGCGTTATGTGGTTGCAGGTGCTGAAAAGCTACAAGACAGTACTCGTAAATTATGGGCAGATAAATTTGGCATTCGTATTTTAGAAGGCTACGGCGCTACTGAAACCTCTCCGGTTGCTGCTGTTAATACCCCAATAGACTTTAAAGCGGGTACTGTCGGCCGATTAATGCCTGATATGCAATATAAGCTGGAACAAATACCGGGTATTGATGATGCGGGGCAATTACATCTTTATGGCCCTAATATTATGCAAGGCTACTTGCTCGCGGATAATCCCGGGCAACTCATCGCTCCTGAATCTGTTTATGGTAAAGGCTGGTACGATACCGGTGATATTGTTAATGTGGATGAAGATGGCTTTGTCAGTATTCGCGGTCGTAGTAAACGCTTTGCAAAAGTCAGTGGTGAAATGGTTTCTTTATCCGCAGTTGAGTCACTCGCGGTTAAAGCCTGGCCTGATGCACATCATGCTGCCACTAGCCTGCCAGATCAAAAAAAAGGCGAGATAGTCATATTGTTAACCACGCAAAAAGGTGCTGACAGCAAACAACTTGCCGCTTCATCCGAAGGCGTTCATGCTATAAGTTTACCTAGAAAAGTTTTTGTAGTTGATGCTATCCCTGTTTTAGCAACGGGTAAAACCAATTACCCTGAAGTGACTAAATTGGCCGAAAGCTTAATTTAAACCACAATAACAAATGCCAAATTTGTAAGACTAACTGTTGGGCACGACACTAACACTTTTTTGCCTAACTTACTTATTAAGGAGCAAGACGTGATACCTGTAGCAAAAAAATTGGCTGTTCTTATAGATGCTGAAAATACGCAATTAACAGCACTACAGGCCATCATGACTGAATTGGCAAAATATGGCTATATCATTGTAAAAAGAGCTTATGGTGACTGGGCATCACCCGCACTAAAAAACTGGAAAGATCCACTAAATGAATTGGCGATTCAACCTATACAACAGTTTTCATACACTAATAGCAAAAACTCTTCTGATGCCGCGATGATTATTGATGCTATGGATTTGCTATATTCTAATAAATTTACTGCCTTTGCTCTTATTTCAAGTGATAGTGATTTCACTAGACTGGCAACTCGACTAAAAGAATCACAGATCTATGTTTATGGGGTTGGGAAAAAACAAACACCTATCGCATTTATCAATGCCTGTGACACTTTCTTATATATTGATGTTTTAAACACTCCTGCTACCAATGCTTGTTTAGACGAGCCCTCTACTAAAGAAAAGTTAAAAAATCCGCCACAAAAGAATCAATATAGCAGACAGCAACTGTGCCAAAACACTAAACTCATTAGCATCTTAAGAAATGCAGCCGAAGAACGATCCGGAGAAGATGGCTGGGCGCTACTGGGTATATCAGGCAGTTTTATTAAACGCCAATTCCCTGATTTTGATCCTAGAAACTATGGTTACAGCAAACTTTCTAATTTAATTGAAGCCACTCATTTATTTGATATAAGAAAGAAAACCATGGAAAACAGCAATAACATCCAGATTTATTATAGAGATAAAAAGAAACACACCACATAGGATATTAAGTTTAATAACATGAACAAACAAATCTACCCATTACTTATAGCCCAATTTTTATCTGCCTTTGCCGATAATGCCATTTTGTTCACTGTGATTGCATTAGTCATACAGACAGAACAACTTGCCAGCTGGTATGTGCCAGCATTACAGAGTGTTTTTATCGTGGCCTTTGTTTTATTAGCCCCATGGGTAGGTGCTTTTGCAGATACCCATGCTAAACCCCGCGTTTTAATTGTTGCAAATTTAATTAAAGCCTTAGGTGCCAGCTTATTGTTACTCAATGTAGAACCGCTAATCGCTTATTGCTTGGTCGGTATAGGTGCCGCCATCTACAGTCCTGCTAAATACGGTATTTTGCCTGAATTGGCTGATAAAGAGACCTTGGTCAAAGCCAATAGCTGGATAGAAGGTTCGACTATTTCTGCCATTTTATTAGGCATGATCGTCGGTGCTAAAGTGGCCGATTATTCTATTCAGTGGGCATTGATAGGCAGCATTATTATCTTTATCATTTCAGCCGCTGTTAGCTTGTTATTACCCAAAAACATCAGCAAGAAACCAGAACAAGGATCTAAAGTGATTCGTTTTTACCAACAAACCCGATTATTTTTTATCACCCCACGCTCCCGTTTCGCTATTTTAGGCGCATCATTATTTTGGGCTACAGCAGCAACAGTTAGAGTGATTATTATTGCCTGGGCACCCATGGTATTAATGACAGAAAATGCCAGTGATATTGCTGAATTAACCTTATTTTTAGCGGTTGGTATTATTGTAGGCTCAGCATTAGTGCCTCATTTAATCCCTTTAGACTTTTTAGGCAGAGCAAGAATTCCCGCCTATTGTATGGCTGTTTTTATCATTGCATTAAGTTTTACAGATACTGTCTGGAGTGCTCGCACTGCATTGTTTGCTATCGGCATGGCGGGCGGTATGTTTATCGTACCGATTAATGCGGCATTACAGGAACTAGGACAAGAAAGTATCGGTAGTGGTGGCGCAGTGGCTTTACAGGGTTTTTTTCAGAATGTGGCTATGTTAATAGCAGTAGGTAGTTATACCTATGCTGCTTCTCAACAAGTTGATCCGGTAACTGCATTATTAGGGTTAGGTACTTTTGTTTTTATTGCAACACTTTTGGTTTCATTACATCTTCCCAAAAATAAAAACATATCGTAAAGAATAGTTCACACAAAGGCACATAGACACAAAGACGAGAAGTTCTTTCCTCTGCATCTCTGTGCCTTTGTGCCTTTGTGTGAAATGGTCAAGTGTGAAAATAAAACATCGACTAGCTACATAACCATAACCAACTGATTTTCGTTACTCAATGATTGCTCGTCGTGAAACGGCCTGATGCGCTATTAACTACTTTCCCAACCCTTAATAAAATTATCGACTAATAACACCACGGTATTCTCAACATTATTAACCCCCACAAGGTCTAATTTACCAGTCAGTGATAAGGTACACACACCATGCACGCCACTCCATAATGCTCTGGCGGCTAATTGACTTTCTTCATCAGTATGCGATGCTGGTAACTTCTTGAATTGTTGTTCGACTAAACTAAAAATATTATCTACTTTTTGCTGATACCAATCAGGCACCACTGCATCTTCCGCTAACTGATGTTCAAAAATCATACTCCAGCGATTAAAATTCTGACTGGCAAAGCTTAGGTAGGTTTTTGCAAGTTGAACGATGGTTTGTTCGGCATTAGCATCATTAATCACTGCTTTTAATTGCTCAGCAATATCATCCAATGTTCTGCCTTTAACATGCATAATCAAATCAGCCATATTATCGAAGACCATATAAATACTACCTACGGTATAGCCAATCTCCATAGCCACTTTGCGTACTTTTAGCTCTGAAAATCCCTCCTCAACAACGATCACTTCCGCTGCTTTCAGCACCATTTCCTTAATTTCTTCCTGACTATGTTCGCTTCTTCTTGCCATCGTGTAGTATATTTTCACAGTAATTGAAAGTGATTACATTACACCACATAACGCCCCTAAATATGAATACTGAATTACTCGCTGTTGTAGATCAATACGATCAAATTTTAGACACCCAGCCTCGCCATAAAATACATGCCTCTGGATTACGCCATCGTGCCGTGCATATTTTGGTATTTAATGATCAAGGCAAACTATTTTTGCAAAAAAGATCCATGAAAAAAGATCTTAATAAAGGACTTTGGGATACTTCAGCCGCCGGCCATGTCGATGCAGGTGAAGATTACACACCTAGTGCTGTGAGAGAAGCAGAAGAAGAATTAGGGGTACAGATAGAAAACACATTACAGCCCTTATTTAAACTCTCCCCCACGCCACAATTAGGCATGGAGTTTATTCAAGTCTATCAATGCAAACATAACGGCCCTTTCAGCCTTAATGTCGATGAAATTGATGAGGGTGACTGGCTCTTAGTGGATGAAGTCTCAAAACGAGTAAAATCAAATGACCCCACATTAACCGAAACCTTTAAAGTGATTTGGCGACAATACCTTATGCTAAACCCAAGCTAAGTATAAGTTAAATTATTAGTAGCCTTGATGTAACAAAGTGCAATCAAGGTTTTTTACCCTTCAAGCCCTTGATTCCGCTTTGCTGCATCAAGCCTACACATACTTTATTAACCTATCCATAATGCACAGACAAGACTTAGAAACCTTTTTCAGCGACTTACTTTCCCCAAAATCATTTAGTGATTACTGCCCTAATGGCTTACAAGTTGAAGGTGCTGAACAAATTAACAAAGTAGCCTTTGCGGTTTCGGCCACCCGCGATTCAATTGAACAGACTATTGATTTAAACGCTGATGCTTTAGTGGTGCACCACGGTTTGTTCTGGGGGTTTCATGGAGCCCGAACATTAACGGGGAGTTTTGCTAAACGTATCAAGCCATTAATCCAAAATGACATTAACTTATTTGCCTATCATTTACCTCTGGATGCGCACCCTAAAATAGGTAATGCAGCTATCCTTGGATCACTTATCGGTTGTAAACAACAAGCTTCCTTTGGTGATTACAAAGGAAGCCCTACAGGTATAAAAGGCATACTTTCTAATCCAATATCCGCTGACTCATTACGCACAAAATTAAAAACTATACTTGAGCATGACATTATTTTAGCAAGTCCCGATAAGAACCAAATTATTAAGTCTGTCGGTATTATTACCGGTGGTGCAAACAGCGATTGGGTACTGGCACATCAAGCAGGATTAGATGCGTATATCACAGGTGAAATATCAGAACATGACTGGCACGAAAGCCAGGAAAATGGCATTCATATGTTTGCGGGAGGCCATGCTGCCACCGAAAAAGGTGGGATATTAAACCTAATGAGACATGTTCAAGAAAAGTACCAGCTAGAGTGCCTCTTTATTGATAGTAATAATCCTGTTTGATGTTTCCTCATACTTTGCCTTCTGCACTTGCAAGCAATAACGTTGAATGTCTCACCAAAGAGCCTTATCCAGAAAATAAACAAGCCAAACATCGCAAAGAAATTCACTAGAGTGCTTTCAAGCGCATGAAGATAAAAAAGAAATATCATATTTTGACGGGGGCAAAACGAACAGTCCGAATTGTAACTCCCCCGTTATTCAAATTGTTCCAAAACCATATTCATTTTTTCAAAAATTATGCGTAGTTCACTTAAGCCATCTCTGGCAACACTAACATCTCCTGCTTGATATTTGTTCATCAAGTCATGTGCTAGCTGATGCATCAAATTATGAATTTGGTCAAGTTTATCTAACCAGCTTTCATCAAAGAGCTGCTGATTCCTCTCTCGTATAATCCAAGCACCGTGGTGACATTTCGTATGCTTAATTATAGGCCAATTCTTGATACTATCAGGTGTTGCCAGTAATGCATTTTCGAATTTATTGAACCAGTAATCAGTAGCAAGCCTAAGTAACATAATCTTTTTTTCTTTTATGCTATAAGTTTTGTTGCCATAAGCTATCCATTGTTCATTTGGAATGTAATTAGTTAACCAGTCAGAAACTTCATTTGCTGGCATAGGTCTGGCAATGCCGTAGCCTTGAGCTTTTTCACAACCCATAACAAGTAGCATCAAACCATGCTCATCTGTTTCAACACCTTCAGCAATCACCTCACGACCAAAAGAGTCTGCTAGTCCAATCACACCATCAATAATTCTGTAGTCATTTGGATCATCAAGCATACCATTGACAAAACTCTGATCGATTTTAATAGTGTTGGCTGGTAAGCTCCTCAAATGGGTTAGGGAGGAATATCCCGTACCAAAATCATCCAGGGCAATCTGAACACCTAATGCATCACGACTCGCTTTTATGATATTACTGATAGCAGATATATCACCTAATGCACTACTTTCCAAGATCTCTAATTGTAAATTCTCGGCATTTACATCAGGATACATCACTAAGGCTTTATCAAGCTGAGTAATGAAAGAGGGCGATTGTAGATGATAGGATGCTATGTTAATACTGACTTCAATCTTAAACCCTTGCCGAGTCCATTGATTAAGTTGTTTCAGAGCTTCATTTATAACCCAATCACCAATCTGAATTTCTAACTCTGTACATTCGACAACAGGTAAAAAAGATAAAGGTGGAACAATCCCTTTTTCAGGATGTTGCCAGCGAATCAAAGCCTCAACCCCAAAAGCCTCTCCTGTTTTCATGTTGACTTTTGGCTGATAAAACAAACAGAACTCATTGTTTACCAAAGCTTGCTGTATTTCTTTTAATTGAGTGTGTTTAACAATGGCTTGATGGTCTTCCTTTGTATTAAATAATCGAAAACCATTTTTACCTGCAAGTTTGGCCTGATACATTGCCTGATCAGCATGACGTAACAAGGTATCAATATCACTATCATCTAATGGAAAAATTGTAGCCCCAATAGATGAACCAATATTTATGACCTGCGTATCAATTAAATAAGGCTGAGAGAGTGAGAGTACTATTCTTTCCAGCGTTTGTTCACATTTCTCAATTTCATTAAGATTACCTAGAAGAATGGCAAATTCATCTCCTCCTAAACGAGAAACAGTATCTTCATCTCTAATATTATCAACTATACGTTTAGCCACCTCAATGAGTAATTGGTCGCCTACATCATGGCCATAACTATCATTAACGGGCTTAAAATCATCTAAATCAAGAAAACAGACAGCAAGTAAGGACTCATTACGCTTACTATGTGAAATTGCTTGGGTAAAACGATCAGCAAGCAGTATTCGGTTAGGTAATTGAGTTAACACATCATAATGAGCAATTAATTCCAATTCTTTTTGTTGCTGTTTACTTTTTGTTATATCCGTAAACAGACCAACATAATATGTTGTAACACCATCCTTACTCTTGAGTGCAGAAATAGTCAGTAGTTCTGCGTAAAGTTCACCATTTTTTTTACGATTCCAAACTTCACCTTGCCAGTGCCCTCGTTCAATAAGAGAATCCCACATATCAGCATAAAACCTGGGGCCTTGTTTTCCTGAGCTGAGGATATTAGGTTTTTTACCCATCACATCTTCACGGCTAAATCCTGTTATTTGGTAAAAAGCAGGGTTAGCATCAATAATAATACTGCTAGATGTTGTAACGAGAATGCCCTCATGGGTTTCATTAAAGACTTGTTTGGATAATAAAAGTTTATCCTCCACCCCTTTTCGTTCAGTTATCAAGTTATTAAATGCCATTTCCATATCAGAAATCTCATCATTGCCTGATACTTCAAGTAATTGATTGAAATGTTGCTGTTTCTGACTATGCCGCATTGTATTTGCAATATACTTTATTTCATTCACTAGTCTTGAGCGCAACCTAAAACCAATAAAACAAGCAGCTAAAATGATAACTAGAGTGAGTGTAAAATAGATCAATAATATGCGTTGGAATTGAAGCTCCGTTTGTTGTCCAGAGATAATTAAGTCTTCTGCTATAGAGGCCGAGGTATCATAAATAAGACTAATACGCTCCGTAGCTTGCTGCCACCAGTATTCAGGTTTTTGTGAACTT
>DAOWHF010000218.1:0-14221 GCA_030641565.1 Methylomarinum sp. | reverse complement strand
GGATGGTGATTCACCAGCGGCTATGCGTTATACAGAAGTTCGTATGGCGAAGATTTCACATCAAATATTGGCTGATTTGGATAAGGAAACAGTCGATTTCGTCGCTAACTATGATGAATCTGAATCAGAACCATCAGTTATGCCAACGCGTATTCCCGCATTATTGGTTAATGGTTCATCAGGTATTGCTGTAGGGATGGCAACAAACATTCCTCCTCACAGTCTAGGCGAGGTGATTGGCGCTTGTCTTGCTTTAATAGCAAACCCTGATAGCACTATTCCTGAATTGATGCAGCATATCCCGGGACCGGATTTTCCAACAGCTGGTTTTATTAACGGGGCAGCTGGTATCTACGATGCTTATATGACAGGAAGAGGGCGTGTTCATTTACGTTCACGTTGTCATTTTGAGGATCGTGGTGATGGTGGGCGTCAATCTATTGTTGTGACCGAATTACCTTATCAGGTAAACAAGGCCAGATTGCTTGAAAAAATAGCTGAAATGGTTAAGGAAGGTAAGCTGGAAGGGATTAGTGGTTTACGTGATGAATCTGATAAAGACGGCATGCGTATGGTTATTGAATTGCGCAGAGGTGAAGTTGCGGAGGTTATTTTAAATAACCTGTATAAGCAAACTCAGTTACAAACTGTATTTGGTATCAATATGGTGGCTATTCGTGAAGGCCGGCCATATTGCATGAATCTTAAAGAGATTCTTGTCGCTTTTATTAATCATCGACGTGAAATTGTAACCCGTAGAACTATTTATTTGTTACGCAAAGCGCGAGAAAGAGCGCATGTTTTAGAAGGTTTGGCGATTGCATTGGCTAATATTGATGAAATGATTGAGTTAATCAAAACATCAAAAAATCCAGCCGAAGCCAAACAAGGTTTGTTAGCAAAAGATTGGGGCTTGGGTTTGGTATCTGCGTTATTAGAAAATGCAGAAGCAGATCGCACACGTCCTGAAAGTTTAGCTATTGAATTTGGTGCGCATGGTGATTGGTATAAATTATCAGAGGCACAAGCTCAGGCTATTCTTGATCTACGTTTACATCGCTTAACAGGTTTAGAGCAAGAAAAAATTGTTAAAGAATACAAAGAGCTGCTTGAATTAATCGATGGCTATTTGGAAATTTTAGCTAGTGATGTTCGATTAATGGAAGTGATTCGTGAAGAATTAGAAGAAATTAAAGAACAATATGCAGATGAACGACGCACTGAAATATTACAAGATCATCTTAACTTATCTGCGGAAGATTTAATTACCGAAGAAGATATGGTGGTCACCATGTCTCATGAAGGTTATGTAAAATCTCAACCGCTGGATGATTATAAAGCTCAACGTAGAGGTGGGCGTGGTAAATCAGCGACCGCAACAAAAGAGAAAGATTTTGTTGAAAAACTGATTATTGCAAATACCCACGATACTATTTTGTGTTTTTCATCGTCAGGTAAAGTCTATTGGCTAAAGGTGTTTCATTTGCCTGTTGCTAGTCGGGGGTCGCGTGGTAAGCCATTTGTTAATTTACTACCTTTAGAAAAAGGTGAGAAAATTAATGCGATGTTGACTGTGCGAGAGTATACCGAAGATAAATTTATCTTTATGGCAACAGCAGCAGGTACAGTTAAGAAAACACCACTAAAAGAATTTGAAAGACAACGTGCAAACGGAAAAATTGCGATTGATTTACGTGAGAATGATACTTTAGTTGGCGTTGCGGTGACTGATGGAGAGCAGAATATACTGTTATTTAGTAGCGCAGGTAAAGCAAACTGTTTTAATGAAACTGATGTGCGCTCGATGGGAAGAACTGCGACTGGTGTGCGAGGTATTAAATTACAAGAAGGGCAAGAAGTTATTTCTTTAATTATTGCTGCTGAGGGTACTGTTTTAAATATCACTGAAAATGGCTATGGTAAACGCACGAAATTAGAAGAGTTTACTCGTCATAAGCGTGGCGGGCAGGGCATGATCGCTATGCAAACATCCGAGCGTAATGGGGCAATAGTGGGTGCCACATTAGTTGAAGATACTGATGAAATTATGTTAATCACTAGTGGTGGCATACTTGTTAGAACACGTGTAGATGAGATTTCAGTGGTCGGACGAAATACACAAGGCGTACGCGTTATTCGTCTTGATAAAAAAGAAAAAGTGGTTGGTGTAGACCGTGTTGATGGATTGCCTGATGAAGATGATGGTGAGGCATTGGATAAGTCTGAAATTGGCGAAGAGCTAATAGTTGATGCAGAAACTAACCCAGAGCAAGATAATTCGGAAGAAGAGAAATAATAATGAGTAGAATTTTTAATTTTAGTGCGGGGCCTTCGACATTACCTGAAGAAGTATTGTTAAAGGCTAAAGAAGAATTTTTAGATTGGCGTGGTACTGGCATGTCAGTGATGGAAATGAGTCATCGCGGCAAAGAATTTATGTCTATTGCCGAGGAATTGAAAACTGACTTAATTGATCTGCTTAATATACCTGATAATTATAAGGTTCTGTTTTTACAAGGTGGTGCAACAGGCCAGTTTGCGGGTATTCCTCAGAATATTTTGCAAGGCAAAGCGAAAGCTTGTTATGTAAATACTGGTGCTTGGTCTGAAAAAGCCATTAAAGAAGCTAAGAAATATTGCGATGTGATTGTATCGGCAGATGCTAAAGCATCAAATTTTACCGCTATTCCTGATTATTCATCTTGGAATGTGGATGAGCAGGCGGCATATTTGCATTACACAGATAATGAAACTATTCATGGGGTAGAGTTTCAAGATGTACCTAGTTTTGGTGATTTGCCATTAGTTTCTGATATGTCATCTAATATTTTATCTCGAGCTGTTGATGTCAGTAAATTCGGCATTATTTATGCCGGATCTCAAAAAAATATGGGGCCTGCCGGCGTTACTGTTGTAATCGTTCGTGATGATTTGGTTGGTCATGCAGATAAAAATATTGCATCAGTACTGGATTATGAGCAGCAAGCAAAGAATGATTCTATGCTAAATACACCGGCAACCTATAATTGGTATTTGGTCGGTCTAGTGCTTAAATGGGTGAAAGAGTCAGGCGGTATCGCGGCGATGGAACAGCATAATAAAGTAAAGGCTGATAAATTGTATCAAGCAATTGAGCAGTCTGCTTTATATTCTAATCCTGTTGATATAGCTGTTCGTTCACGAATGAATATACCTTTTGTGCTGGCGAATGCTGAGTTAGATAAAGAATTCTTGAGTCTTGCGACAGCAAACGGTTTAAGTTCATTAAAAGGTCATCGTTCAGTCGGCGGAATGCGTGCAAGTATCTATAACGCTATGCCAGAGCAAGGCGTAGATGCTTTGATTGATTTTATGGCTGAATTTGAAAGAACGCACGGCTAAGTTGATTGATAGCAAGTTGCTTTAAGTCCTCCCTTGATGGGGAGGGTTGGGTGACGACTGTATGGATGCAAAAGGTAGAGTAACGCAGGAGCAGTTACCGAGGAGAAGCTAAATAATTCTCTTTTTCAGTTGCTCTTATATAAAAGTCTTATGTGAACCCTTGGGTGTTTGGTATGAGACAACGGATAGGTAAAAAGGCTTTATAAAATCGAAATGACAGACATAATCCCACTTTCAGAATTAAGAGATCAAATTGATACAATTGATAGTCAAATACTTCAATTGATTAATCAGCGTGCAGGCTGTGCGATGGAAGTTGCTAGAACCAAAATATCTGAGGGAGAAACAGGTACTTTCTATCGACCTGATCGCGAAGCTTTGGTTTTGCGTCGTATTAAAGAGCTGAACCCCGGACCGTTATCTGATGAAACAACGGCTCGCTTTTTTAGAGAGATAATGTCTGCCTGCCTGGCTTTAGAAAAGCCATTGGAAGTGGCTTTTTTAGGGCCGGAAGGAACATTTACTCAGCAAGCAACCTTTAAGCATTTTGGGCAAGCTATTAATACGGTGCCTGTTGCTAATATCGATGATATTTTTACCGAGGTAGAGCAGCAACATTGTCAGTTTGGTGTAGTGCCGGTAGAAAATTCAACTGAAGGTGTGATTGCGTATACGCTTGATCGCTTTATTTCTTCGACATTGCAAATTTGTGGCGAAGTTGAAATTAGAGTGCATCAGAACTTAATGGGACATGTTGAAAACTTTAACGATATTACTGAGGTTTTTTCGCATCAGCAATCACTGGCTCAGTGCCGTCAATGGCTAGATGCTCATTTGCCGCATGCAGTGCGTACATCGGTCAGCAGCAATGCTGAGGCTGCCAGGTTAGCCTCTGAAAGCAAAGATAAAATGGCAATTGCAGGTGAGGTTGCAGCTGATTTGTATAAGCTTAATATTTTAGAAAAAAATATTGAAGATGAATCGAATAACACCACTCGTTTTATCATTATCGGTCAGCAGCAGCCTGTTTCTACGGGTTTGGATAAAACATCGTTACTGATTTCTACAGATAATAAAGCGGGTTCATTGCATAGAATTCTTCAATCATTTGCTGAGTATGGTATTGGTTTGTCACATATTGAATCCAGACCATCTAAACAAGGGCTTTGGGATTATGTGTTTTTTATAGATATTATTGGACATAAAGACGATGAAGATGTCGTTAAGGCTCTGGATTCATTAAAAGGAAATGTTAATTTGTTAAATATATTAGGCTCATACCCTAAAGCCGTTATTTAACGCTGATCTTTGTTGTTTTTATCTAAATTATTATGAAAAATACAAATACAATAATTGACCTGGCTGTGCAAGGTGTTCAAAAGCTGGTTCCTTACACGGCAGGTAAGCCAATTGAAGAATTAGAGCGAGAATTAGGTTTAACTCAAATTGTTAAATTAGCCTCTAATGAAAATTCATTGGGATTGGGTTCTAAAGCAAAGTCAGCAATTGAAGAGACCTTATCTGATTTGTCACGTTATCCAGATGGTAATGGTTTTTCCTTAAAACAAGCCCTAGCGAATAAAACAGGTGTTTCAGCCGAGCAAATAACCTTAGGTAATGGCTCTAATGAGATTTTAGAATTAGTTGCCCGTACTTTTTTAACGCCTGATCTGGAGGTGGTTTTTTCTCAGCATGCATTTGCGGTCTATCCTCTGGTAACGCAAGCGGTAGGTGCAACGGCTAGAGTTGCGCCGGCATTAAATTATGGGCACAATTTGGATGCAATGTTAGCCTGTGTCAATGAAAAGACGCGGCTGGTATTTATTGCTAATCCAAATAATCCAACAGGTACTTTGTTATCAGCAGCAGCTTTAGAAAGTTTTATTAGCGCATTACCTAGTGCTGTTATCTGTGTGTTAGATGAAGCCTATTTTGAGTTTGTCGGTGATGAAAATGGGGTAAACTCAGTAGAATGGTTGGCTAAATACCCTAATTTAATCATTACCCGTACTTTTTCTAAAGCGTATGGCCTGGCTGGTTTGCGTATGGGGTATAGTTTGTCATCTGCTGAAATTGCGGATTTGCTTAATCGTGTAAGGCAACCTTTTAATAATAATATGTTGGCTTTGGCGGCCGCTGAGGCGGCATTGTCTGATGATGAGTATTTGGCTGAAACCATTGCCCTTAATAATCAGGGAATGCAGCAGTTAACAGCTGCATTTTCTGAGTTGGGGTTATCATGGATTCCTTCAGCGGGTAATTTTGTCTCTGTTGATTTGCAACAAACGGCCATGCCTATTTATGAGGCCTTATTGAAGAAAGGTGTGATTGTTCGGCCTATTGCAAATTATGAAATGCCTAGTTATCTACGGATTAGCATTGGTACCGAAGAAGAAAATCAGTTTTTTATCAATGCATTGAAAGATATTCTTAATGATGTTTAGCAAGATCTGCATTATTGGTGTTGGCTTAATCGGCGGATCAATTGCAAGAGCGGCCAGGGAGCAAGGTCTGTGTGATCATATTGTTGCTTTTGGTCGTCAGAAGGGTATAGATAACTTACGTGCAGCAAAGAGACTGGGTGTTATTGATGAGTTTTATGTTGATATAGAGCCAGCAGTTAAGGATGCTGATTGTGTGGTTATAGCCACGCCAGTGGGTGTTATAGAACAGGTCTTTCAACAGCTTAAGCCTTTTTGGAATGAACAGGCACTTTATACCGATGCCGGAAGTACTAAAGGCAGTGTTATAGAAGCGGCGCGCACTGTGTTTTCAGAAGTGCCAAGCAACTTTATTGCTGTCCATCCTATAGCGGGTGCAGAGAAAAGTGGTGTTGAAGCTTCGCAAGTGGATTTGTTTAAACATAAGCGTTTGATCATTACGCCTATAGAGTCTTCGTCCCCACAAGCACTAAATAAAACCAAACTGTTTTGGGAAGGTATAGGTGCTGATGTGTCTATGATGGATGTTCAGCATCATGATGCGGTTTTGGCTGCAACCAGTCATTTACCTCATATACTTGCGTTTTCTCTGGTTAATTTGTTGGGGAAAAAAGATGAGCAAGTTGAAATCTTTAAATATGCTGCTGGCGGCTTTAAAGATTTTACTCGAATTGCTTCAAGTGATCCAACCATGTGGCTGGATATTTGTATGGCAAATAAAAATGAAATTATCCCTTTAATTCATCAGTTATCTGCTGAATTAAAGGATGTAGAACAAATGCTGGTTGATAGCGAAAGCCAGCAACTTTTTGAAACCTTTTCGTATGCCAAGCAAGCTAGGCAGCGTTTTCTTAATCAATTTGATAATCATATGTCACAATCAATTACATTTAATGTCCAGCCCGGTGGTAGTTTACGTGGAGAAATTCGTGTGCCAGGGGATAAATCAATGTCTCACCGTTCAATTATGTTAGGTTCGCTGGCTGAAGGTGTGACCCATGTAAAAGGTTTTTTAAATGCAGAAGATGCTTTGGCAACTTTAGCGGCATTTAGAGCAATGGGTGTTGAAATTGAAGGGCCGGTTAATGGTGAAGTGACAATACATGGTGTAGGTAAGCATGGGTTAAAAGAACCTAAAGAACCTTTGTATTTAGGTAATTCTGGTACATCCATGCGTTTGTTAAGTGGCTTGTTGGCGGGGCAGAATTTTAATTCTGTATTAACTGGTGATTCATCTTTATCTTCAAGACCGATGAAAAGGGTAACTGGGCCTCTGATTTCCATGGGCGCAGACATTGAAACAGAAGAGAATGGAACTGCACCATTACGTATTACCGGAACAGATAAGTTACAAGCAATCAATTATGTGATGCCTATGGCAAGTGCACAGGTTAAGTCATGTTTGTTATTGGCTGGTATGTATGCCGAAGGTGAAACGACTGTTGTTGAACCTGCACCAACACGTGATCACACTGAAAGAATGTTGAATGGTTTTTCATACCCTGTGCAGCGTGATGGAAGCAAAGCAAGTATTAATTCAAAAGGCAGCTTAATAGCAGCAGATATAGATGTACCAAGTGATATATCGTCGGCGGCTTTCTTTTTAGTGGGGGCGTCTATTGCGCCAAATTCTGATGTAACCTTGAATCATGTCGGAATTAATCCAACACGCACAGGTATTATTGATATCTTGCGTTTGATGGGTGCAAATATTGAAGTGATGAATGAGCGTACAATCGGTGGTGAGCCAGTTGCTGATTTAAGAGTTATTTCTAGCCAATTAAAAGGGATTGATATCCCTGAAGAATTAGTGCCGTTAGCAATTGATGAGTTTCCAGTGCTGTTTGTTGCTGCGGCTTGTGCGGAAGGGCAAACCAGATTGACGGGTGCAAAAGAATTACGTGTTAAAGAATGCGATCGAATTCAAGTGATGGCAGACGGTTTAAATATCTTGGGTGTAGATGCTCAACCTACTGAAGATGGGATGGTAATACAAGGTAAACCTGTTGATTCAATCGGTGGCGGGGTGGTTAACTCACATGATGATCATCGTATTGCAATGTCATTTTCTATCGCAGGTTTAAGAGCAACAGCGCCAATCACAATTGAAGATTGTCAAAATGTAAATACCTCTTTTCCTGAATTTCGCGCTTTAGCAACCCAATTAGGATTGGATTTAAAATGACAGTACCTGTTTTAACGATTGATGGCCCAAGCGGTGCGGGTAAAGGTACTGTGAGTCGTCTGGTGGCTAAGCAATTAGGTTGGAATTATTTAGATAGTGGTGCTATTTATCGTTCCTTGGCAATTGATGTGCTAAAAAATAATGTTGATTTTAATGATGTAAGTGCAGTCGTTGAAGTTGCGCAAAAAATGTCATTAGTATTTGAATGTGGCAATGAACTAGTTGTCAAGCTGGATGGTATTGATATTACCTCTGAGCTTCCTTCTGAGGCTACAGGCAATACGGCTTCCATTATTGCCGCATATCCCGATGTGCGGGCTGTTTTATTGCAAAAACAAAAGGATTTTCAGCAGGCACCAGGTTTGGTTGCTGATGGCAGAGATATGGGAACTGTGGTTTTTCCTGATGCAGTGAATAAAGTGTATTTAACCGCTAGTGCCGAAGAGAGAGCTAAAAGACGATATAAACAGTTGATAGAAAAAGGAATTGATGCTAACCTACTACAGATTACTAAAGAGATTGAAGCGCGTGATCGTAGAGATCAAGAGCGAACAACCGCTCCGCTTAAAGCGGCTGAGGATGCTCTTTATATAGATTCATCTGAATTATCGATTGAACAGGTAATTTCAGAAGTAATAAATTTAGTCCAGTAGGACTTTTTTGGTGGTCGTTAACTATTTGATCTAACGACCTTTATTATAACTTTGATAAAAGAAACTTGCGTTACCCTCCATACAAAACAATGTTGTTTTTATGTGTAAAGGGTAAGTTTAAGCAAGTGTGGGAAAGAAGAAAATGAGCGAGAGCTTTGCTGAATTATTTGAAGAAAGTTTAATCAGGACTGAAATGCGTCCTGGTGCTATGTTAATTGGTACTGTTATTGATATCGATAATGATTTTGTTATCGTTAGTGCCCAAGCCAAATCAGAAGGTGTTATTCCAAAATGGCAATTTTTAACGCCAGATGGTGACCTTGAAGTTAATATTGGTGATGAAATTGAGGTAGCACTTGATTTATTCGAAGATGGTCTGGGTTCAACACTTCTTTCTCGCGATAAAGCTAAGAAAAATAGAGCTTGGGGTGAACTTGAGAAAGCTTTTGAAGGTGAAGAAACAATTGTTGGACGTATTAACGGTAAAGTCCGTGGTGGTTTTACAGTTGCAGTTGGTGCCTTGCGCGCTTTCTTACCTGGTTCATTAGTTGATGTTCGTCCAATTAGAGATACTACTTTCTTAGAAGGTCGTGACCTTGAATTTAAAGTTATCAAAATTGACCAAAAACGTAATAACGTTGTTCTATCTCGTCGTGCTGTTGTAGAAAAAGAATACAGCGCAGAAAGAGAAGAGTTAATGAAAACTCTAGAAGACGGTGCGGTAGTTAAAGGTATCGTTAAGAACCTAACTGATTACGGCGCATTCATCGACTTGGGTGGTATTGACGGTCTATTACATATTACTGATATGGCATGGCGTCGTGTTCGTCATCCTTCTGAGTGTGTTGAAATCGGTCAAGAAATCGAAGTTAAAGTTCTTAAGTTTGATAAAGAGAAAACACGTGTTTCATTAGGTATGAAACAAATGGGTGAAGATCCATGGAAAGAAATTGCAGAGCGTTACCCAGCTGCTACACGTGTTAAAGGTAAAGTTAACAACTTAACTGATTATGGTTGTTTTGTTGAGATTGAAGAAGGTGTCGAAGGTTTAGTTCACGTTTCAGAAATGGATTGGACTAACAAAAACGTTAACCCATCTAAAGTTGTTCAATTAGGCGACGAAGTTGAAGTAATGGTTCTGGAAATCGACGAAGAACGTCGTCGTATTTCTCTAGGTATGAAACAATGTCGCACTAACCCTTGGGATGAGTTCGCAGCAACACATAACAAAGGCGACAAAATCTCTGGAAAAATCAAATCAATCACTGATTTTGGTGTTTTCATCGGATTGGACGGTGGTATTGATGGTCTTGTTCATACTTCAGATATTACTTGGAACGAAGGTGATGAAGAAGCCATTCGTAATTACAAGAAAGGTGATGAAGTAGAAACTGTTATCTTGGCTGTTGATTCTGAACGTGAGCGTATTTCTCTAGGTATCAAACAACTAGAGCAAGACCCTTTCCAAAACTTCATTGGTTTTCATGAAAAAGGTAGCTTAGTTACAGGAACTATCAAATCAGTTGATGCAAAAGGTGCAGTAATTGAATTGGCTGATAACATTGAAGGTTACTTACGCGCCTCAGAAATTCAACGTGATCGCGTAGAAGATGCACGTACATTATTGAACGAAGGCGATACAATTGAAGCTAAATTTATTGGTGTTGATAAGAAAACAAAATCTATCTCACTATCAATAAAAGCTAAAGATAACGATGAAGAAGCTGGTGCTTTAAAAGACTTTGGTCAACAAGCTAATGCAGGTTCAGCTACTTTAGGTGATATCTTCAAGCAATTGGAAAAGTAATGTAAAACAAGAGAAGGAGCGCTTTATAAAGCGCTCCTTTTTTTCATGGAATGAAAATTTAGTAAGGCGAGTTGTCTTGAGGCTTATAAAGATTACATTCCCAAGGATTAAATGTGACAAAATCAGAATTAATTGAAGCCTTAGCCAGGCAGCTTCCTCATTTGGCGGTAAAAGATGTGGAGTTGGCTGTAAGGTGTGTTATTGAGCAAATGAGTGAAACCTTATCTGCTGGTGAAAGAATTGAGATAAGAGGTTTTGGTAGTTTTTCTTTGCATCATAGAGCACCTAGGATAGGGCGAAACCCAAAAACTGGGGATAGCGTATCTTTGACAGAAAAATACGTTCCTCATTTTAAGCCTGGCAAGGAATTACGAGACAGGGTTGATGTTTCTCGTGAAAAATGTAAAATTATAGATTAGTCTTTCAACGCATTAACTAAATAGTCTTCGATGAAATTAATTGTTTTAATTGTATTTGTAGTTGTTTTTTTTATTGCGTTGATTTTCTCCGTACTGAATTTCCATTCGGTACAAATAAATTTGGGTGTTACCTCGATCTCTTTGCCTTTAACTGTAGCTTTAACTATTGAGTTATTTTCAGGTATAGCAATCGGCTTGTTAGCTGCACTATTTCATATTTTGAAATTAAAGTCTGATTACGCTCGGTTAAATAAGCGAGTCAATAGTCAAAATAAATAAACCATTGAGTTGGTTTCATTAAAAACACTTCTGTTTTTAATTCTCTTTGTTATCCATTCTAGCGTTATTTCTCCTGTCTTTTCTGTGTTTTTTAACAGTAATGCTTTTGTATAATGCTGTTAGTATGCTATAGTTTTTCTTAATGAGAATGATTTGCAATTGTGGTTGCTGTTGAGCCTCAAGGTAAAAAAATGGGCAATGAT
Source organism: Methylomarinum sp. (assembly GCA_030641565.1). Classification (GTDB taxonomy): domain Bacteria; phylum Pseudomonadota; class Gammaproteobacteria; order Methylococcales; family Methylomonadaceae; genus QPIN01. Next base: position 2,853 of record DAOWHF010000218.1, on the reverse strand, counting down.
GTCCTGCTGACCAGTCACTAATATTTAGTGATTTTAAAATTAATAACGATTTTTTAGTATTTATGTCGATGAGTATAAAAAAGCTTGCTGTTGGTGATCATGGAAAAATTGTTGGTTTTGATAAGTCGGGTAAAGCCTATCGAAAACGTTTGTTAGCGATGGGGTTAACACCGGGAACGCAATTTCTGGTGACTCGGTTTGCTCCTCTAGGTGATCCTATTGAAATAAAAATACGTGGTTTTTCATTGTCATTACGCAAAAACGAAGCGTCTGTATTATTAATTGAAAAAATATAATGACTGATTTTACTATTGGTGTTGTTGGTAATCCTAATTGCGGTAAGACCACACTGTTTAATGCTTTAACCGGCTCTAAACAGCATGTTGGAAATTGGCCGGGGGTAACAGTTGAAAAGAAAACTGGGGAATATAGCTTTGCCGATAAAGAAATCAGTGTGGTTGATTTGCCAGGAACTTACTCTTTAGAATCTGCCGATGATCAGGTTTCGTTAGACGAGAAAGTAGCAAGAGATTACGTAGCTGCAAAACAGGCTGATTTGATCGTTAATATTATTGACGCATCTAATATAGAGAGAAATTTATATTTAACTTCTCAGCTTATTGAAATGCGTGTCCCCATGATATTAGTTCTTAATATGATGGATGCCGTTAAACAGCGTGGCATTAAAATTGACTGTAATTTATTATCAAATACTCTAGCTTGCCCCGTTGTTTCTATTTCTGCTTCGACAGGCTTGGGAATCAATCACTTGTATACAGTGATTGATTATGCCTGTCAGAACCCTACTATTCCTACGGTAAATATCGATTACGATAGCGTTTTTGAACAGGCTATTTCTAAGCTAATGCCCTTGCTAGAAAAAAAGGCACAACAGAGTCATTGTGATTTACGTTGGCTTGCATTGCGTGTTTTGGAGGATGATACCTTAGCAAAGCATATTGCTGGTAATGAATTTATTGATACTGTTGAGTCCTTACAACAGTCTGTCGAAACTGAAACAGATGATGAGATTGATATTTTAGCTGCAGATGCCCGCTATGGTTTTGTTAATGAATTAACAAAAAAAACGGTGTGTCGAATTAATGAAGTATCACGATTGACCACTGACAAAATTGACCAGGTTGTATTAAATCGTTTTCTTGGCATTCCGATATTTTTATTGGTGATGTATATCATGTTTATGTTTACCATTAATATTGGTAGCGCATTTGTCGATTTTTTTGATCTTGCTGTAGGTGCTATTTTCGTAGAGGGCTTGAGTCTTGTCTTGACTGATATTGGTTTGCCCGAATGGTTGGTCGTGTTATTAGCAAACGGCTTAGGGGGTGGCGTTCAAGTCGTCGCTACTTTTATACCTATAGTTGGTTTTTTATTCGTCTTTTTATCCGCATTAGAAGACTCAGGCTATATGTCTAGAGCTGCTTTTGTGATGGATCGTTTTATGTTGATGATTGGTTTGCCTGGTAAATCATTTGTACCTATGATCGTAGGGTTTGGCTGTAATGTGCCGGCGATTATGGCAACACGGACACTGGAAAATCAGCGCGACAGGATACTGACTAATTTAATGAATCCCTTTATGTCTTGTGGCGCCAGGCTACCTGTTTACGCTTTGTTTGCAGCTGCTTTTTTTCCTGTTGGTGGACAAAATTTGGTGTTTGGCTTGTACCTGATAGGTATTGCAGTTGCTGTGCTAACAGGGTTAATTATGCGTCACACTTTGTTCAAAGGGGAGGCTAGTCCTTTTATTATGGAGTTACCTGCTTATCATATGCCAACGATTAAAGGTGTCTATATCAAAACATGGGATAGACTAAAAACCTTTATCTTTAATGCAGGTAAAGTTATTGTCCCGATGGTGCTGGTTTTAAACTTTTTAAATGCATTAGGTACTGATGGTAGTTTCGGACAAGAAAATAGCCAGAAATCAGTGCTCAGTGAAATTGGACGTTCTTTAACGCCTGCATTTAAACCTATGGGTATAGAAGCTGATAATTGGCCTGCAACAGTAGGTATTTTTACGGGGGTATTGGCGAAAGAAGCGGTGGTAGGTACTTTGAATGCTTTGTATAGTCAGATGGTGTCTACTGAAACTGAGTTAGCTGATAGTGAGTTTGATTTGCTACAAGCTATTTTAGATGCGGGTGCTACCATTCCAGAAAATTTATTAGCCGTTGCCGATAATATACTTGACCCTTTAGGTTTGGATATTGGTGATGTCTCAAGCCTTGAATCGGCAGCGGCAGATCAAGAGGTTACTACAGGTACATTTTCCGCTATGCAGGCCAGCTTTGATGGGCAGGCGGGTGCATTTGCTTATTTGCTGTTTATTTTACTGTATGCACCTTGTGTGGCTGCAACGACTGCTATCTATAGAGAAACCAATGTAGGCTGGACGATATTTGTACTATTCTGGACTACAGGTCTAGCCTATATGACAGCGACTATTTATTATCAATCCGCGACATATATGCAACACCCTGACTATTCAGCACAGTGGATTTCAGGTCTTATGATGGCCTTCTTTATTGTTATTGGGGGATTGTGGGTTTATGGAAAATCATTTCAAGTCAATTCCCTGAAACCTAGTGAGCAGCCATGATTCTTTCTGAATTAAGAAGCTATATGAAAGAAAAAAAAACAGTCACTTTAAATGAACTGGTTATTCATTTTGATATGGATGCTGATGCGCTGAGAGGGATGTTGGGTAAATGGATAAGTAAAGGCAAAGTAAAACAATTGCCCGTGGGCTCAGCATGTGGAACCAGTTGCTGTAAATGCGACCCGACACTGACAGAGCTTTATGAGTGGAGAGCAGACGAAAGGCTCAAG
>DAOWHF010000307.1:0-12332 GCA_030641565.1 Methylomarinum sp. | reverse complement strand
GCACCAAAACGTGTTTCTCTAGTCTCCTGTTTAGTCTGCCTGATAATGGTTGGCTTATCTAAAACATCATAGTTAATATCACCAGCTGTCGCTCTTTGTACTAATTTTACTGGTTGATTAACAGCAACTGATTCGCCCAACCCTGTTGCAACGACAGTCACTTTAATTTCATCACCCATATCAGGATTAATAGCTGTACCAATCTTCATATCTGCGTTTTCTGATGCAAAATCGTACATAATGCTACCGATTTCATCAAACTCATTTAAATCCATATTAGCGGCTGTGATGTTAACCAAAATACCATTTGCACCTTGCAAATTAATATCCTCTAACAATGGACATGCGATTGCTTTTTCTGCTGCTTCTCTTGCTCTGTTTTCACCTGAAGCAGTACCAGATCCCATAATTGCAGATCCCATATTTGACATAACAGTTTTAACATCGGCAAAATCAACATTAATTAAACCAGGGCTTGTGATTAACTCTGTAATCCCCTGCACTGCATCTAACAGCACATCATTAGCTGTATTAAATGCATTAACTAACGACAAATTGCTACCTAAAACAGGTAATAATTTTTGATTTGGAATGATAATCAATGAGTCTACATATTTCTCTAACTCAGAGATACCGTCATCCGCAACACCCTTTTTCTTTTTCCCTTCAAAATTAAAAGGCTTGGTAACGACCGCAACTGTTAGTATACCCAGCTCTTTCGCAATTTCAGCAATGACAGCTATTGCACCAGTACCTGTTCCCCCCCCCATACCTGCTGTCAAAAAGACCATATCAGCACCTTCCATGACTTCTTTGATATGCTCTCTATTTTCTTCAGCCGCTAACTTACCCACTTCTGGTTTTGTTCCCGCACCCAAGCCTTTAGTAAGCTCAATACCTAGCTGAACTTTTGTATCAACATTTAGCTTTCTTAAAGCCTGTGCATCTGTATTTGCACAAATAAATTGCACGCCATCGATACGATTTTCAATCATATGATTCACTGCATTGCCACCACCGCCACCAACACCGATGACTTTAATGACAGCCCCGTCATTACACATATCCATTAATTCATATTTCATTGACACGTCCTCACTCATGTTTAACCCAAATTTAAAAATTACCTTGAAACCAACTTCTCATAGTGGCTAACAATCCTTGCCCGCTACTATTAAACTTTTCTGTTCGCCCTAGATGATCACGACCATATAACAGCAAACCAACCCCTGTTGAATAAATGGGGTTTTGCACCACATCGGTTAATCCCGATACATGCTGTGGTACGCCCATACGAACTGGCATATGAAAAATCTCTTCTGCAAGATCAACCAAACCTTTGACTTTAGAACTACCCCCTGTCAAGACCATACCTGCAGCAATTAGATCTTCATACCCGCTTCTTCTTAGCTCAGCCTGTACCAGCAGCATTAACTCCTCATAACGAGGTTCTATAATTTCAGCTAAATTCTGTACTGATATTTTCCGTGGCTCTCGATCACCTATGCTCGGCACTTCAATCATTTGCTCAGCATCTGCTAGTTGCGTCAATGCGCAAGCATTCTCTCGCTTAATTTCTTCCGCACTTTTTGTCGGCGTTCTTAATGCAACAGCTATATCATTGGTTACCTGATCTCCCGCTATAGGAATAACCGCTGTATGTTTAATTGCACCCTCAGAAAACACAGCAATATCGGTAGTTCCACCACCTATATCAATCAAGCAAACACCCAGTTCTTTTTCATCTTCTGTTAATACAGAGGTACAGGAAGCTAATTGCTCTAAAACGATATCCTCAACTTCCAGTCCACACTTTCTAATACATTTGATAATATTTTGTGCCGCGCTCACGCTACCCGTTACCATGTGAACTTTTGCTTCGAGCCTGATACCCGACATACCAATTGGCTCTTTAATACCTTCTTGTTGATCTATCAAAAATTCCTGCGGCAATATATGCAGAATCTTTTGATCTGCCGGAATTGCAACTGCTCTTGCTGAATCGATGACCCTATCAATATCATACTGAGTTACTTCCTTTTCTCTAATTGCCACAATTCCATGTGAATTAAGACTTTTAATATGGCTCCCAGCAATACCAGCAAATACTGACTGAATCTGACAACCCGCCATAAGCTCGGCTTCTTCAATCGCACGCTGAATAGAAAAAACAGTCGACTCTAAATTGACCACCACACCTTTTTTCAGTCCTTTCGAAGGTGCAACACCAATTCCAATGATGTCAATTTCACCATCAACAGTATGCTCAGCAACGATAGCCGCTACTTTGGATGTTCCAATATCAAGCCCTACAATGATATTTCGATCTGTTCTTTTTGCCATACTCAATCCGCCTTATATTTTGTTCATCTCAGCTATTTTTTTCCAGTCAATCACTGCCTTGTTTTGCTTCCATGCCAAGGCATACCCATTGGGGTATCTCAAATCAACCACTGCAACTTTTGTTATTTGCTCTTCTCCAATTAAAGCGAATGTTTGTAAAAAACGCTGAAATTTCTTTAAAGGTTCGTTCCTTCCTAACTTTATCACCATGTTATTCCGTAACTTTAAATACCAGGCTCTCCTTTCACTCACTCTAAACTCAGCCAATGCCATTTGCTTATCGTTCATAGCAATTATCAATCCTTTCATTACTTCCAGCAGCTCTTGCTCTTTTCCAATCGGACCAAAAAGCATCGGTAACTGTCCAAATAGCGCCACATTATTAGGAATGAACTTTTCACCTTCTTTGTTTAACAACCCCGTCTCACCCCACCTAACAACCGGTACTTGCTCCACAATTTGTATATCTATCGCATCAGGCCAAACACGTTTAACATGCACACTCTCAACCCAGGGCAATTGATTCACCGAGGCCTTAATTTGCTGTATATCAGCATTGTATAAACCATTATTAACCTGCCCTTTCAATACTTGCTTGATCTTTTCCTTAGCAATGTATTGAAAAGCGCCTTCAATTCTTACGTACTTAACAGGCAACCAATTCACACCCTGTGTTTTCACTTGTAGCCAGCCAAACCAGCCAGTTATTAACACCAAGCAACCGAGCAAGAAATAATGAATGGTTTTTTTATCCATTAATAACTGGTTTCTAAAATCCGCCAAACAAGCTCATCAAATTCAATCCCCTTGGCTTTCGCCGCCATTGGAACAAGACTATGATCTGTCATACCTGGTACTGTATTAACTTCTATTAATTGAGAATGTCCCAATTCATCCATAAATACATCGACACGTCCCCAACCATTGACACCAACAACCTCACAAGCTTCAACAGCTAGTTCCTTTAAAGCACCCTCTTGTTTTGAGGATAAACCGCAAGGGCAGTGATAATTGGTATTATTTGATTGGTATTTAGCATCAAAATCATAAAACACATTAGGTGTTTCCAATCGAATAACGGGTAAGGCTACGCCATCTAAAACCCCAACCGTATACTCTTCACCCTTAACCCAAGCTTCAGCATAAACATCACATTGATATCCTGATGCGACTGATAATGCCTCAACTAAGTCCGCCCTGTTATTTGCCTTACTCATACCGATACTTGAACCTTCCTGAGCCGGCTTAACTATTACGGGAAAGCCCAAAGCCTCTATGCATGGCTCAATATCTTTTTCATTTTTCAGTACATACCATTTAGGTGTAATTAAGCCTGCTCCCTGCCAGCAAAGTTTGGTACGTAATTTATCCATGGTCAGTGCTGATGACATCACGCCAGAACCAGTGTACGGTAAATTTAACTGCTCTAAAACAGCTTGCAGCACACCATCTTCCCCGCCACGCCCATGAATAATATTAAAAACTCTATCAATTTTTTGTCCATCTAGAGCTGCAATAAAACTATCATCAACATCAATTGCAACAACATCGACACCCTGTCTTTTTAGTGCTTCAAATACTGCGGTTCCACTGTTAATGGAAATTTCCCTTTCAGCCGCTGTACCGCCCATTAACACTGCAACCCGACCAAAGTCGTTTGCTTGCTGTATAACTAAGGGCTTCACAATGGTTCTCCTACTTTGCAGACTTCTGTACGCAAACTAACGCCTTGTTTTTTTGTTACTTGCTGCTGTATATATTCAATTAATCCTTCAATATCTGCAGCAGTAGCATTTCCCATGTTTTCTATAAAATTGGCATGCTTTTGTGAAACGCAAGCGCCACCCATAACATAACCTTTAAGACCACACGCCTCTATTAATCGAGCCGCATAATCGCCCTGTGGGTTTTTAAACACTGAGCCACAGGTCGGTTTATTGGTTGGCTGAGTCAATGATCTTTTTTCTAATAAACTCTTGATTTTATGTTGACTTAACTCTGATTCCCCCTGCTTCAACACAATTTCAACCGCCAAAAACCATTCACCTTCTAAACCTTTTACCGATCGATAAGCAACTTCAAACTGTTCGCTTCCTCGCTTTGTAACTCGTCCTCTCGCATCAATCATTTCCACACTATTAACGATATTCCAGGTTTCACTACCAAAAGCACCGGCATTCATTTTTAATGCACCCCCCATGGTTCCTGGTATACCAGCAAAAAATTCTGCACCTGCTAATCCCAATTCAGTACAAAACCGTGCAACATGCGCACATGGAACACCTGCTTCCACATAAACTTTCCCCGAATCAATCAGATGCATGGCTTTTAATCGCCCTCTGGTATTGATAACAGTCCCTTTTATACCGCCATCCCGCACTAATAAATTGCTACCCAAACCTAACCAATAAATACTTTCCTGTTCTGGTAACTGTTGCAGAAATGTGATTAAATCGGCTCTTCCTTCCGGTAAATACATCTGTTCCGCAGGCCCACCTACTCGCCAACTGGTGTATTTAGCTAAAGGTTCATTTTTGAGCAATATCCCGTTCATTTTTTAAATGCCGCTGCTAATTTTTCTGGTAATTCAGCAGCTATCTGCCCAACATTACCCGCACCCATCGTTAAAATCACATCATCAACCTTAACAATACCCGCAAGGATATTCGCTAAATCCTCTCTGTCTTTAACAAAGACTGGATCGACCTGACCTCTTACTCGAATCGCTCTAGATAATGCCTGTCCATTTGCGCCGACAATTTCATCTTCGCCTGCGGTGTAAATATCTAATAATATTAAGACATCAACCGTCGATAATACTTCGACAAAATCTTCAAACAAATCTCTGGTTCGGGTGTATCTATGCGGTTGAAACACCACCACTTTTCGTCTATCTGGCCATGCCTGTCTCATTGCTTCAAATGTTGCCGCAACTTCTTTGGGATGATGTCCATAATCATCAACCAATGAAATCATGCCATCTCCAAATGCAATATCACCATTCATCTGAAAGCGTCGACCAATACCTTTAAAGGTTTCTAAACTTTTAATAATCGCCAGATCATCTACCCCTAACCTAGTTGCAATAGTTATCGATGCCAAGGCATTTAACATATTGTGCCAACCAGGCATATTCAGCGTAATTTTTAAAGGTTTATGTTCACCCCATCGCACTACTGTAAAATGAGTTTGCATTCCTTGTTGCTTAATTTCTGTAGCGCGCACATCTGCATCTTCATGCACACCATAGGTTTTTACTGGTTTAGTAATTTCAGGTAGTATCTCTTGCACCCCTGAATCATCCAGGCACATCACAGCCAATCCATAGAAAGGCAAATGATGTAAAAATTCTATAAATGTTTCTTTAAGTCGTTGATAACTTCCGCCATAGGTCTCCATGTGATCTTGGTCAATATTAGTCACGACTGAAATCATTGGTTGTAAATGCAAAAACGAAGCATCACTTTCATCAGCTTCTGCAACCAAATATTCCCCCAAACCTAACTTAGCATTAGTCCCTGCACTGTTTAAGCGCCCTCCGATAACAAAAGTGGGATCTAATCCACCTTCTGCCAATAGACTGGCTGTTAAACTAGTAGTAGTGGTTTTTCCATGAGTACCGGCAACAGCAATACCAAATCGGAAACGCATTAATTCTGCCAACATCTCAGCCCGAGGAATTACAGGAATTCTATTTTCATAGGCCGCCTTAACTTCTTCATTACTTTTATCAACCGCTGTTGATGTAACAACCACATCAACATTGGCTACATTTTCCTTTGCATGACCTATATGTATTGTTACACCTTGCTGCTCTAGCCTTTCAGTTACAACGCTGGCTTTAATATCAGATCCTGAAACCTTATATCTCAAATTTGACAGAACTTCCGCAATACCACTCATTCCGGTACCGCCTATGCCAACAAAATGTATTTTCTCTATATGTCCTAAACCCTTAATTGGGTTTCTCCGTTCTGTCCTGTTCATTTTTTTGCTTCCTGAATGCATATATCTGACACAACAACTGTTGCATCTAATTTTGCTTTATTTTTTGCCGCCAAACACATTTCTCTTATTGAGCCTTTAACATCTTGAATCGCCTTTAATAAGGATAATTCATTTAAATCAGGCTGCTTCAATAAAATACCTGCTCCAGCATCCACTAAATAATGAGCATTAGCTGTTTGATGATCATCAATTGCATGAGGTAAAGGAATAAATATTGCGGGCAATCCTGCCGCTGCTACTTCACTCACTGTCATTGCTCCCGAGCGACAAATAATCATATCCGCCCATTGATAAGCTGATGCCATATCATCTATAAATTCAACTGCTTGTGCATTAATCGATAATTTTTCATAATTCTCAAAAACGGTTTTAAACATAGCCGTTCCTGTTTGATGTCTTATCTCTACTCTATCTAAAGCCTTCACTGCGACGGGAACAATATCATTTAAGATCTTTGCTCCTTGACTTCCTCCAACAACTAGAATATGTAGATCTCTTTCTAGCTCTTCATTCCAAATTTCTTTTTCTTGGGAATCTAAAAATTCAGTTCTTAACGGGTTGCCAGTAAATAAGGCATTTATATCCTGAGAAAAGCTTTCAGGAAATGCTTGTAATACTTTATTTGCTTTTTTCATCAACAACCTGTTGGTCGTACCGGGTACTCTATTTTGCTCATGAATCACTAATGGAATACCCATTAATTTAGCCACTAAACCACCTGGACCCGCAACATATCCACCAAAACCTAAAACCACATCTGGTTTACGTTTACAAAAAATACTGAACACCTGAAAAAATGATTTAATTAATAACAAAGCACTTTTAATTTTTGCACCTATGCCCTTACCTCTTAAACCTGAAACTGCCAACCAATCTATCTCTATATTATTTTCTGGTACTACGCGACTTTCCATACCACGTTTAGTTCCTAACCAGCTGACATGCCAACCGTTTTTGACCAGATACTGAGCAACTGCAAGTGCGGGAAACACGTGCCCACCAGTACCTCCTGCCATAATTATTATGCGTTGACCCATTCTGACCTTCTTCTTGGCATGTTTTTTTGTTTTTCAATAACTTCACTATGCACGCGAAACAATAATGCCATAGCGGCACACATGGTGATCATACTTCCGCCACCGTAACTCATTAACGGTAGCGTTAACCCTTTGGTTGGTAAAATCCCCATATTAACGCCCATATTGACAAAGGCCTGAAACCCAAACCAAATACCCAAACCATATGCAACAAATGCAGCAAACTTTTCTTCTGCTTGTTCCGCCTTTACCGCAATCTTAAATGTGTGCCACAACAACAAAGTGAATAAACTAATCACCGTTAACACACCAACTAAACCAAGTTCTTCAGCCAATACTGAAAATAAAAAATCAGTATGTGCTTCTGGTAAATAAAATAATTTTTGAATGCCACTACCTAAACCGACACCAAATATTTCACCTCGTCCAAATGACATCAATGCCTGTACCAATTGAAACCCGGTATTTTGTGCATCGGCCCAAGGATCTATAAACCCCGTCACTCTAGCCCACCGATAAGGTGAGAAATACACTAATAGCATTCCTAATACCACAACAACGGCTATCAAAATAAGGAACTGCCATAAACGCGCACCACTTAAATACATAATACCCATGGCTATAATCAAAAGAACCACAGCCGAGCCAAAATCAGGCTCTAGTAATAACAAAAAACAAGCTATTGAAAATAGCAATAACGGCTTCACCAAGCCATAAGTTGATTCCTGGACATGTTCCTGATGCCTCGTCACATACCCTGCCATATATACCACTGAAATAAACTTTACAATCTCAGACACTTGCACCCTGAATCCCAACAACGAAATCCATCGAGTACTACCATTAACCTTGACGCCTATTCCAGGAATTAATAGAAAAACCAGTAACGCCAACCCAGCAATAAACAACCAAGGCCCTATTTTTTCCCATATTTTTAAGGGAATACATGCAACCCCTACTGCCACAATAAGCGCTATGACAATATGTATTAGCTGCTTGACAGGGTAATACAAGCAGTCATTTGCTACTTTCTCACCTAAATGTAACGATGCTGAAGCAACCATCAGATAACCGATAACTAATAAACTGCTACAAATAAACAGCAAAACGTAATCCAAGTGGAATATAAGTTTTTGGCCGTTCAATTTTTCTTTCATGTAGCCAAGCCCAATACAGCTGCAGTAAATTTATCCCCTCTTTCTTGATAGCTCTTATACTGATCTATACTTGCGCAAGCCGGACTTAACAAAACACTGTCACCATCCTCAGCCAGCTTGGCAGCAATTTGCACCGCCTCTTTCATGCTACTTGCTCTGTATGAGGGCACACAACCATTGATTGCCGTGTCTATCTTGTCTGCGTCTTTCCCTACCAAGACCACACACTTGGTCTTTTCGCTAACAACTGGAATCAACTCTTTCATATCAGCGCCTTTGGCGTCGCCACCGGCAATCAGGGTTACTTTTCTTTGATAGCCTTCTAGTGCGGCTATACATGCCCCCACATTGGTTGCTTTAGAATCATTAATCCAAGTGACTCCATTTAATTTCGCAACCCTCTGCATTCGATGACTTAATCCCTTAAATTGACGCAATGCATTACACATCGCCTCCATTTTTAAATTTACTGCTGTTCCAATCGCTAATGCAGCTAATGCATTTGCCACATTATGCAAACCTTCAAGAGGTAAATCTGCTTGAGGCATTAACGCCTGATTCTCATTCATTAACCACATTTCACCCAGATATTTTTCTAAGTGAAAACCGACAGACTCGTGCACAGAAAATCGTAGTATTTCTCTACCCATTTCAACCATTGCTTTAACCGCAGGGTCATCTTCATTCACAACCATCATTCCATTTCCAGAAAAAACATTTTGTTTTTCCTTCGCATACCCCTCGATACCATCATGACGATCCATGTGATCTGCAGATACATTCAGCACTGTTGCAACCGTTGCATTTAGTACCGATGTCCTTTCCAATTGAAAACTTGAAAGTTCTATGACATATAATTCAACCGTTTCATCCAGCAGATCTAACGCAGGTATTCCCAAATTCCCACCGATTGCTGTTTTTACACCACTGGCATTTCCCATCGCACCCAGCATTGTTGTCACAGTACTTTTGCCATTTGATCCTGTAATGGCAACTACTGGCGCTCTTGTTGAACAAGCAAATAAATCAATATCACTGACCAATCTCACACCTGATAAAACCGACTTTTGAATCGACTCCTCTTGCAATGAAACGCCAGGACTTACCACTAAATGCGTTGCCACCTCAAAAGCCGCTTTATCAAAGCCTCCTGTAAAAACTGGCGTATCAGGATACTCTTCCAATAAGGCATCGTTCAAAGGCGGCTTGTCTCTACTGTCAATGACAGCAAATGGAATAGCCTGTTGATGCAAAAATTTTGCTACAGAAAAACCTGTCTTACCCAACCCGACAACTAATACCTTTGAATTCTGATTCAAAGACAATTGTGTGTTTAAAGAGTCTGAAATAGTTTCTCTATCCATAGTTATCTTAATTTTAAAGTTGCCAAACCAATTAATACTAAAATCACAGTAATAATCCAAAAACGCACAATAATTCTTGGCTCTGGCCAGCCTTTTAACTCATAGTGATGATGTATGGGCGCCATTAAAAACACCCGTTTTCCTCGCCATTTATAAGAAACCACCTGAATAATGACCGAAATTGTTTCAACAACAAAAACACCTCCCATAATCATTAACACAATTTCTTGACGTACCAATATAGCCAAAATACCCAGCGCAGCACCTAATGCCAACGCTCCCACATCGCCCATAAAGACCATGGCAGGATATGCGTTAAACCATAAAAAACCTAAGCCAGAACCTATCAGGGCAGCACAAAACACAATCAGTTCGCCGGACTGAGGCAAATAAGGAATTGCTAAATAGTTAGCAAAACTTGCATGTCCTGATAAATATGCAAAAATACCTAAAGCCGCAGCAACCATTACGGTTGGCATAATTGCCAAACCATCCAAACCATCCGTTAAATTAACCGCATTACTTGAACCCACTATCACAAAGTAAGTAACAACAATATATGTCCAGCCCATATCAATCATGACATCTTTAAAAAAAGGCACTATAAATTGTGTTTCTGCTGCCACTTCTGCTGTCATATATAAAAAAACACCCGCACTTAAAGCAATTGCTGATTGCCAAAATAATTTCGCTTTTGCCGATAAACCATCACTATTGCCTTGCATGACTTTTCTATAATCATCAACAAAACCCACCACACCATGCCCTAGCGTGACTAACAGCACCACCCAGACATAGCGATTTTCAAGGTCTGCCCAAAGCAGTGTACTTATTGCAATCGCAACCAGTATTAAGGCCCCACCCATTGTTGGCGTTCCTGCCTTTTCATAATGGCTTTCCGGACCTTCTTCTCTAATTGATTGCCCGATCTTTTTTCGAGTTAATTTCCTAATCATTACCGGCCCGATAATGAATGAGATAATTAATGCTGTTAAGGCACCTAAAATAGCTCGCAATGTCAGGTATTGAAACACCCGAAAGCCGCTATCATAATTCATTAAATAATCTGCTAAATAAAGTAACATCGTTTTCCTTTATTTCCTGAAATCTGTAACTAATGCTGCCACAACATTTTCCATTTTTTGAGCACGAGAGCCTTTAACTAATACACTCTCATTACCGGTTAATTGTTTTTTTAACTCAGCTATCAACTGAGCTTGGTCAGTAAAAAAATCCGCACCATCACCAAATGCATTTGCGGTAAATTCTGCATCCGCCCCTATCGTTAATAAGCGATCTACATTCATTGATTTAATTAATTCACCTAACTCTTTATGTATTGTCTTACTATCAACACCCATCTCACCTAATGCACCAAGCACAACCCATGACTCACCCTGGCACTGTGTCAACACATCCAACGCTACCTTCACCGAACTAGGATTAGCATTATATGTATCATCAATAACAAGGCCTCCATATTTTCCAAGCAAGGGCTGCAATCGACCAAGAACTGGCTTTAGACATTCCAGTCCCTGTTTAATCTGTTGCAATCCTATACCAACACTCAAACAACTTGCTGCCGCTGCCAGCGCATTAATAACATTATGTTGTCCAGCCAACTTTAGCTGTATTGCTATCTCATCAGTAGCAGTTGATAGGGTAAATTGAGTGAAAAATTCATTATTTTCTACTCTTACCGAAATCGCGTGGGCATTAATATCTGCCGTTTTGTCCATGCCAAAAGAAAGCAGCTGTCTATCACCCGCTATATCTAACCATAAAGGGTAAAAGTCATCGTCCTTATTCAGTACTGCAATACCTGTAGTACTTAGTCCTTCAATAATCTCACCTTTTGCTCTGGCAACCCTTTCAAGACTGCCAAAACCTTCGATATGTGCTGCGCCTACATTAGTAATTACTGCAACATCCGGCTGCGCGTAATGACTGCTATATTTTATTTCACCCAGATGATTTGCACCCATTTCCACTACTGCATATTGATGTTCCGGCTGCAATTTCAATAAAGTCAGTGGTACGCCAATATCATTATTTAAATTGCCTTTGGTAAAATGCACTTTAGCGTTAACCGCTAAAATAGCTGCAATCATTTCCTTTACCGTGGTTTTTCCGTTACTTCCTGTTACCGCAATAGTTTTTACATCTGACTGATTTTTCCAGGCAGAAGCCAATTCGGCTAATGCTTTGTGCGTATCTTTAACCACAATTTGAGGTAACTCTGTATCTACCTCATACTCAACTAATACCGCTCCAGCACCTGTTTTTTCAGCTTGCTCTATAAAAGCATGCCCATCAAAATTCTGACCTTTTATAGCTATATATAAGTCATCCTTTAGTAATGTTCGCGTATCTATACTGACAGATACTATTGCCAGGTCTTTACCAACCAAATAGCCCTTTGT
>DAOWHF010000083.1:0-2821 GCA_030641565.1 Methylomarinum sp. | reverse complement strand
TGTTCTTGATGATCACAAAGGACAAAATATTACAGTTTTAGATGTAATAGGAAAAACCAGTGTGACTGATTATATGGTGTTGGTAACAGCTACATCAGAAAGACATGCAAAATCATTATGTAATTATGTATTAGAAAAAATAAAGGAAAATGGATTGACGCCTTTAGGTGTTGAAGGATTGCAAGGCTCAGACTGGGTTTTATTGGATTTAGGTGATGTGATTTTGCATGTGATGACAGCTCAAGCACGTGAGTTTTATCAATTAGAGAAATTGTGGTCGGTTGAAAGAGCTGACGAATCGGCTTAATCAAATCATTTAAGAAAACTCAAAAATTGCCGCTAATAAGATATGGTTGAAATTATGTGAGTGAGAGGGCTGTATAAGCAGTTCCTCTTTATTACATATGATTTGTTTTGGGTTGGATGGGGTATGTCGGTGAAAATAACAGTTTTAAGAAGCGTGTTAATTGTGGCCTTAATGATGTTGGCCGCTTGCTCTTCTAGTATGCCTAAAAAGACGAGCGAGCAAGTTGCAGAAAAGGTTTTATTGGTCAGTGGCTATGCTCAAATACAGAATCAGCCTCAGTTAACGGCTAAACAAAATCGCTTTGCAATAGAGCAGGCAGCTAAAATTAAAGCTTATAGAGCACTTGCAGATTTGCTTTATAGTGAAAATCTGAATAACGGTTTATTAGTTGCAGATCAAGTGATTAAGGATGAATCATTTAGGATCTATGCTGATTTGTTTTTGCGAGAGGCCAAAGTTGTAGGGTTTCAAAAAATTATGGATCAGCAAAAGGTATTGCTGAAATTGCATTTAACACCGCGTTTTTATCACTGTATTTCATCAACCGTCGAGATTGTCTCTCAATGTTTGCAAGAGGATGGCAAAACACTCTTTACCCGAATTGGTTATCAGCAGGCCGAAATGGAAACGGTTAATGTATCGTGTCCTGAGTGCTTTGCATCGTTAAGTGTCTCTGGGTTTTCTAAGGAAAAAAACGAAGTTGATAGGGCAATGTTAGATTATGGCTTTTATGATTCGGAAGGGATGATTAATTTAACCGTAAGGACAATGCTGAATTATATTGGTCTGACACCGATTATTTTTGAATAATAAAATAGCTAAAGGAAAGTAGATGAAATATAGCGTCAGTCTGTTGGTTTTTAGTAGCTTATTTTTTCTACAAGCTTGTGTTAAACCTGTGTCTGAAACCACTCCTTCAGATGTAAGTGTCGTTAATCAGGCGATTACCGTACAAGGTCAGGCAACGATAAAGAAGGGTGCCAAATTATTAGCCAGAAAGCAGGCATTTAGAGATGCGATAAGAAATGTATCCCTAGAGGTGGGGAGTAGATTTTCTTCTGAATCAATACTAGGCAGCACCAAAGTTGTTGATGAGTGGGTGGCTGATAATATATATCACATACAGGTTTTGGCAGTATTATCAGAAGGGCATCAGTCTTGTAATTCGCCTTATCGAAAAAGATTGGTGGCAACGGCTTTTCCAATAGCGACTTCTGGACAGGTAAGTGCAAATGAAACGCAGGATTTGTACAGTGGAATTCCAAGGGAAATAATGAATCAGCTGATGGAGTCGGGTGACTTTATCGGGCGTAATGAAACGCATACCGTACTGTATTCTCGCCCAGATATGGCGCCGGAAATAATAAATCAAACTGAATATCAAGACTCTTATGTTGTGCAGTTGGCGCAAGAAAATGGCTCGCAATTTGTTTTGTCAGGAGTTATTAGAGATTTAGAGGTCGAATCAACTGAATTTATCCGAGGTTCGGGTGTTGTTTCGCAGTGGAAATCACTAATGCGTGATTTTGTGGCAAGACGAGGTGTGTCTGTTGATGTTTATGTTCATGATGGTAGTAATGGTGCCTTGTTGTTCCAGCGTCGTTATACTGATACTGTGATTGGTGATGTCTGGATTCCTTCTGGATATACTGTGGGTAGTGAGCGTTTTAAATCAACGCCAGCGGGTCATAAAATATCTAAAATCGTACAGTTAGCAAGTAAAGATATTAGACGATTATTTACCTGCCATCCTTTTTCGGCAAAAGTGATTAGAGTTGAAAATAAAAAGGTCTATATCGCCGCAGGCTCTCAGGATAAGTTAAAACAAGGTGATAGCTTAGTGGTCTACGCCGTTAATTTAAATGCAGGTTTGCAGACGCATCAAATAATAGGTGTTATTAATATTCAAAGCGTGCAGGCTAACTTTTCTGTGGGTGAAATGGAAGTTGTGTCAGATGTTAGAAGAATTAAAGCTGGAGACTTGGTTAAAAGCTGGTAACAAAGGGGAGAGTGGACTTAGATTGTTATACCCCGTTTATACAATCTTGTTAAGGTGTATGGGGCGAACTAAAGTTCGCCCTACAGTATATTTAAATGGCTTTTTTAATTTTTTCTAAAGCATTTTCTAAATTTTCCATGCTAGTAGCAATAGAAATCCTCATGTGTCCAGGGCAGCCAAATGCAGAACCCGGAACGATAGCAACACCTGCCTTTTCGATTAAGTATTCTGCAAAATCCAGGTCATTCTCAATCCCATCAAGCTTGTCGATAAGCTTTTCTACATTAGGGAATACATAGAAGGTGCCATCACTCGTAATACAGTCTATGCCGTCCATCGTGTTAAGTTCTTTAACAACAAAATCATGACGTTTTTTAAACTCAACTAGCATAGTGTCTATGCAGCTTTGGTCACCATTAATAGCCTCAACCGCAGCAACTTGAGAAATTGAAGTTGGGTTAGAAGTACTTTGAGACTGAATTTTACGCATTGCGCCAATTAGGCTTGCGGGTCCT
>DAOWHF010000080.1:0-2323 GCA_030641565.1 Methylomarinum sp. | reverse complement strand
CCTGGTGTTATCTGGGTTTCAGCCTTATTGGCGGTGATGCTTTCATTAGATGGCTTGTTTCGCTCAGACTTTGATGATGGCTCATTGGAGCAAATGCTTTTAAGCTCACATCCTCTAACTGTTTTAGTTTTTGCTAAAATTATCGCTCATTGGTTGGTAACGGGCTTGCCTTTATTAATTGTCGCACCCTTATTAGCGGTATTTTTAGGGTTGCCTGAGCAGGCAATGGGAACTTTATTGATAACCTTGGTCTTAGCAACGCCGGTTTTAAGTTTGATTGGTGCAATAGGTGTGTCTTTAACCGTCGGATTGCGCCGTGGAGGGATGATTTTATCGTTATTAGTTCTGCCTCTTTATGTGCCTGTATTAATCTTTGCCAGTAATGCAGTTGAAATGGCCAGTAGTGGTTTAGCGGTTGATGCACAAATCAATATATTAATTGCTATCTTACTTTCGTCAGTGGTTTTAGCACCTTTGCCAGCCGCTGCTGCTTTAAAAATGAGTATAAGTTAAATTTAATAAACCTTGTGGTTTGATTTCTTTTGAATAAAAGACAGTTGAAGAAGAGCATTATTTTATTTCCCCTCACCCAGTCCTTTCCCCTTGAAGAGGGTTGGGTGAGGGGATTTTAATTTATGCTTTTTTCTTCATTGTCTACAGATTCATATTTCATTCATCTATAAAAAATTACTATTTATATGTCGATTGTTCCAGCTCCACTTCTACGTTTTTATCACAAAATGGCATCTCCGCCGCACTTTTACAGTTTTACCGAGAAATTATTACCTTGGTTGATAATAATATTTATTTTATTGCTGGGTTCTGGTTTATACGGCGGTTTATATTTAGCCCCGACTGATTATCAACAAGGTGATAGCTACCGAATTATCTATGTACATGTCCCTGCGGCATGGATGTCATTATTTATTTATGTAGTGATGGCGATAGCCGGGGCTATTGGATTGATTTGGCGGATGAAACTAGCCGATGTGGTGGCAATAAGCAGTGCGCCTATTGGTGCAAGTTTTACCCTTATTGCTTTGGTCACAGGCTCTTTATGGGGTAAACCCATGTGGGGAACCTGGTGGGTTTGGGATGCTCGTTTAACGGCTGAATTAATTTTATTATTTTTATATTTGGGTGTGATTAGTCTGTATGGTGCGATAGAAGATAAACGGACTGCATCTAAAGCCGTGTCTATTTTGGCTTTAGTGGGGGTGGTTAATATCCCTATTATTCATTATTCGGTTGAATGGTGGAATACACTACATCAAGGCCCTACAGTAACCAAAATGGATAAGCCTTCCATTCATCTTGATATGTTATGGCCTTTATTAACCATGGCGATAGCGTTTAAATTTTATTATGCCATTGCTATGTTACAGACAGCAAAAGTTGAATTGTTAAGGCGTGAGCAGAACACTCAATGGGTTAAAAAATTGTTGGAGAAGCAAAGATGAATAGTTTTGATGAATTTTTAGCAATGGGGGGTTATGGCTTTTATGTCTGGACTTCTTATACGATTGCCTTTGTTGTTTTGCTATTAAATGTTGTATTGCCTTTAATAAAGAAAAAACAATTTTTACGTCAATTAGCATTAAAGCAAAAACGAGCGAAACAATGACCCCAGTAAAAAAGCAACGATTAATCCTGATTTTATTGATGGTAGCGGGTGTGGGTTTAGCCGCTACTTTTGCTTTAAAAGCATTTAACGAAAACTTAATGTACTTTTTCTCCACCACTGAAGTAGCAGAAGGCAAAGCTCCTAAAGACGCTAAGTTTCGTTTAGGTGGCATGGTTGTTGATGGCAGTATAGAAAGACCGGATAAAGGAATTATGGTGAGGTTTGTTTTAACCGATTACAGTAAACAAGTGACGGTTGAATATTCGGGGATCTTGCCTGATTTATTTAGAGAAGGACAGGGCATCGTTGCCAATGGACGACTAAACAAAAACAATGTGTTTATTGCTGAAGAAGTATTGGCAAAACATGATGAAAATTATATGCCACCTGAAGTTGCAGAGAGTTTAAAAGATGTAGAGGCAGAACAAAAATGATTGCTGAATTAGGTCACTTTTGCTTAATCATTGCCTTATTGATGGCGATTATTCAGGGTTTGTTGCCGATTATTGGCGCGCATCGTTCAATTAACGGCTGGATTGCTGTTGCCAGACCCTCTGCGTATGGACAGTTATTATTCATGCTGCTGGCATATGCTTGTTTAACCTATGCATTTTTAGTGCATGATTTTTCAGTGGCTTATGTAGCTCATAATTCTAATACCGCATTGCCGACACTGTATTTAATATCAGGTGTTTGGGG
>DAOWHF010000016.1:0-12940 GCA_030641565.1 Methylomarinum sp. | reverse complement strand
TAAGGTGGAATAGTATAAATAGAGTGTCATTAAAAGTGTAGGGAAAGAGAGGTCTGAAGAAGAGAATTGTTTGTTTTCTCCTTATTTTTTGTAACAACAATCTCGATACTTTTAATTACACTGCTAAAAACATGTAAATTGGTAGGCATATACTCCGCGCGGTTAAGTTTTCGGCTTTTATCTTGAGTTGATTTTTGTTGAGAGCAAGGCGCTGAAATCAGCGCGAAGCACATGGCTGTGCAAGTGTCGCTTGAAGCAGGAGCTGGTTGCGACCATAGCAAGCTACGCAACTATTTCAGTAACGCAGCTATCAGCAAAAAACAGCCAATAGAAAACCGAAAACTTGGCCGCTCGGAGTATAAGACTGAATCGTATCATTCCTGGGGGAAGAGAGTCTAAGCATGATAAGTTTAAATAATAAAGTTTTACTGGTTTTTTTACTGATATTTTTAAATAGTCAGTGGGTAGTTGCGGCAGTGCAAATATCAGCTATTGCTAGTGCCCACCCTTTGGCAACGCTGGCAGGGTTTGAAGTATTAAAACAAGGCGGAAATGCGTTTGATGCAGCTGTTGCGGTGAGTGCTGCTTTGTCAGTTGTTGAGCCAGCAGGATCAGGATTAGGTGGTGGTGGCTTTTGGTTGCTACATAGAGCCAGTGATGGTTTTGAAACCATGCTAGACGGCAGAGAAAAAGCCCCACTTGCAGCAACAAAAGATATGTTTCTTGACGCGCAAGGTAATGTGGTTAAGGGCTTATCCCGAAATGGTGTGTTATCAGCAGGGATACCAGGGTTACCAGCAGCAATGGTTCACTTGTCTGAGAAATATGGTCGTCTACCTTTGGCTCAGGTTTTACAGCCAGCAATACGTTATGCTCAGCAAGGGTTTGTTATAGGGGAAAGACATAGAAAGTTATTGCGATTTAGATTGTCAGTTTTACAAAATAACCTTCAGGCGGCGAGTATTTTTCTTAATGACAATTTAGTACCGAATGAGAAATCAATTTTGCAACAAACAGACTTGGCAAATACGCTGACGCAATTGGCAAAGCTGGGTAAAAAAGGCTTTTATGCCGGAGAAGTTGCTGAGCGATTTATTAGTAGTGTTAAAAAAGCAGGAGGTATCTGGACGCAAGAAGATTTTGATCAATACCAAGTTATAGAAAGGGAACCGATCAGAGGCCAGTATAAAGGTATTAAAATCACCAGCGCGGCATTGCCATCATCGGGTGGAATTGTGTTGGTTGAAGCTTTAAATATATTGTCTGCTTATCAGCTCGAATTACTGGATGAAGTGGCACGAAAACATATCATTAGTGAGGCGATGCGCAGAGCCTATCACGATAGAGCATTTTACCTAGGTGATAGTGATTTTGTTGATGTACCGGTAAAACGATTGATTAATCAAGATTATGCCGCAGGGTTGAGGGCATCCGTAAGATTGGATAAGGCATTGCCTAGTGATCTTCTGGCAGGTAATACGGCACACAAAAGTGGTGGTAGAAATACCACGCATTTCTCTATTATCGATAAAGAAGGTAATAGGGTAGCTGCTACATTGAGTGTCAATTTTCCTTTTGGTTCGGGTTTTGTGGCTGAAGGCACGGGTGTGCTTTTAAATGACGAAATGGACGATTTTGTAAGTAAAGTTGGGGCAATGAATGGTTATGGTTTAGTCGGAGGCGTGGCTAATGCAATAGAACCGGGTAAACGTATGTTATCCAGTATGACACCTACCTTTATTGAAGATGATAGTCGTATCGCTGTGCTGGGTACGCCTGGTGGTAGTCGAATTATCTCTATGGTGTTATTAGCGGCATTAGATTTTGCACAAGGTAAAGGCCCTGAGTCTTGGGTGCAGTTACCAAGGTTTCATCATCAATATATCCCCGATTTGATTCAATATGAGAAAGGTGGGATGACTAATGATGAACTTGAAGGTTTATCTTTGTTAGGCCATAAATTTAAAGAAGTGCGATACCGATATGGCAATATGCAGGGCGTGCTATTAAATAAAAAAACCAATGAATTATCGGCAGCGTCTGACCCGAGAGGGGAAGGGATGGCGTTGATTAGGTAGCATGGTCATGCTGTAAGCATAAGGCTATTAAATTGCAGCGCATCTTGTTAAGGAGTATTAATAGTGAATGGACATTTTGTTGAAATATGGCATGGGGATATATTGTCTGATACGTGCTTATCTAAAGGAATAGAAGATCAAAGGTATTGGTCTTTACTTAATCAGGAAGAGCAAAAGAAAGCACAAACATTTACTAGACCAGAGCTACAAAGAAAGTATATTAAAACGCGAGGCGCCTTAAGAGAAATACTAGCGTCATATTTGGATATTGCAGAAGATAAAATCGAGCTTAAAACAGCTGAGCATGGCAAGCCCTTTATCGCTAATAATCCTGTCCATTTTAACTTATCGCATACTGCTAATAAATTTGTACTAGCCATCACTAACTTTAGTGAAGTTGGTGTTGATTTAGAGCAATACAAAGAAAGAAAAAGCTTTTCTGGCCTAGTCAATAAATGTTTCTCAGAGCAAGAAAGACAATATTGGTATGCTTTGCCTGAGGATAAAAAAGTACAGATGTTTTATCGTTTCTGGGTAAGAAAAGAAGCCTTTGTGAAAGCAGTCGGGCGAGGCATTGCGTTGGGGTTAGATCAATGTGTGATTAATCCTGATGATCATGCGCGTTTTTTAAATATCCCTGATAGCTATGGGGTAGCAAATGATTGGAAAATACAGGATGTAGAACTTAATGAAAATGATTTTTGTGCACTGGTGGTGAGAAATCTGGGTTTTGATTATAAACAAAGGATGTTAAAGTGAATAAAATTATTTTGCTGATTATTGCAGCTAGTTTGGCAGGGTGCGTAACACCCGCTCAGCATTTTGCAGAGACAGCACTTGAACTGGACTTTAAAGCAGAAATTATCGCTTCAGCACAGTTTCAGCATCAAGTTTATTCATCTAACCCATTAATGGGACGAAAAACTCTCCATGTTTATTTGGATGGCGATGGTACACCGTGGGAAAGAAATCGTTGGGTAGCTGTTGATCCAACGGCTAGAAATCCATTGATTTTGCGATTAATGGCTCAAGATAAGCAAGCTGCAATTTTGCTCGGAAGACCTTGTTATTACGGTTTAAACCATAGCTCTGAGTGCCATAATAAATTTTGGACATCGCATCGCTATTCTAAAGAAGTCGTCGATAGTATGGCTTCTGTTTTAAATACCTGGTTAACAAGGTATAAGTTTAATGATGTTGTGCTTATTGGCTACAGTGGTGGTGGAAGTATTGCGATGTTAATGGCTGATAAGATAAAAAATCTGATGAAAGTAGTGACGGTATCAGCAAATTTAAATGTGACGGCATGGAGTCAATTTCATGGGTATTCTGCATTAAAAGAGTCTTTAAATCCGGCAGATGAAACTAAATTGAATGAACAGGTCGAGCAGTTTCATTTTGCCGGACAAGACGATGACATCGTGCCTGCATTTATTATCAATGAATATGCGGATAGCCAGAAAAATGCAAAATATTATGAGTTAGCTGAAACAGATCATTCATGTTGCTGGGAAGATGAATGGCCAGCAATATTACGTATTATTGAGTAACTTCCTATTATCTACCGGCATAAAAACACCGAGTAAGAACAGTATCATCTGTTTTACAAGGCTGTTCTTCGTGTCCTCTGTGTGAATCATAATGACTTTGCACGTCGTTGCCTGTGAATAATGAGACGTTACATTATTGAGAAATAACTTGATAAAAGGTGAGTGAAAGATGAAACAATATATATTTATCGTTTTTGCTATTATTTTTACAACGACAAACGGATATGCTGAGCAGAAATATGAAAAATTTGGTGTTGGAAAAGTTGTCTTTCCTGAACAACATTTGACTATAGCTGTTGAAGTTGCAAGGACTAAAATGCAAAGACAGATTGGGCTTATGTTTAGAGAAAATTTGGAAATAAATAGAGGCATGTTGTTTGATTTTAATCAGGAAAAAGTGCAAAGGGTATGGATGAAAAATACGTTGATTCCATTGGATATTATTTTTTTGTCGGCAAAAGGAAGAATTGTTTCAATTCTTAAAAATGTGCAGCCTTGCGTTAAAGAACCTTGCAAAATTTATGACTCGGCCAGGCCTGCTGTCTATATGTTAGAAATTAATGCGGGGATTGTGAATAGAAAGCAGGTTGAAATGGGTGATCATTTGTTGTTTTATTTCTAATGTTGTTGCTTTTTTGTATAGTCGGATTATACTAATCTTATACATTAAGGTAGTTAATTCTGGAGCAGAGATGAACAGAAAATATCAGAAGTTAGGGCTTTTTGCTATTGTCAGTGCATTATTTTCGGGCCATGTTATGGCGCAATCACCTGGATTTAATGAGTATCATCATATTATTGAATCGGAACGTGGTCGGAATATTGCGAGACAAATCAGTAGTAATATTTTTACTAGAGTTTCCAATCAGCTTTTATCGGAAGAAAATGCGATGTATACGGCCAGTTTAGGTCAAACCCCGTTGGCTGCTTCAGCTGATAAAGGTTCTATACTAGATGCTGTCTGGACAAATGTATCATGGACTGAAATAAGTAATGATGGAATATCGGGACAAGGTGATGATGATATTTATCAATTTACAGCCGGTGTGGATAAACGTTTCGGTAATTTATTTGTTGGCTTGACAACGAGTTATGCTTATACAGAAAACGAAGTAGGTGGGATTGGAAGTCAAGGCGATGTACATACGGTCGATGTAACACCTTATGTGGCTTTTGTTTTAAGCAAAAATATTTTTCTTTCAGCAACTACCAGTTATAACTACAAAAGGACTGAGCCAGATGTGGTGGGTATTAATAACGATAAAGATACTGATGAATATAGAACCGAAGTGACTATTAATGGCGTGAAATCTATTAATAACTGGTTTATGAAAGGTAGAGCCGGTGGGCGTTACAGACATACTGATGATTCTTTTGATGCGGGTAATGGTATTGGACTTGATAATGATCAGGATGAATGGACTTATTTAGTCGATACAGAAGTTGGCTATATTATTAGTAAAGGCCTAAGATTTTATGGTGGTGCTTTATATGAGTATGTTGAAACCGAAGATGGTGAAGATGATGGCGTGCTTTATATGAGTGCAGGCGTTGATTATTCGGTATCAAAAGACTTATCGGTAGGACTTAAATACCGGACTGATGTCAATAATGAGGATGTTGATTTTCATACAGTCGGATTAAATCTAAGCTTGGCATTATAAACTCAAATCGTTAATTTGGTTTGTATTAGAACCCTCGTACATTCATTTGTACGGGGGTTTTTTGTATGGGGAAGGAAGAGAAAGTCATGAAATGTCGCTGGATAGTTTTGTTTTTTACAGTTTTTCTTCTCGCAAAGATAACTGTTGTTTCTGCAGGAGGCGTAAATATTTTTGCTTCTCAGCATATTGGGAGTCAGATAGCGCGAACTATTAGCGATAATATCGCTAAAAATTTAGCAGACAGAATTTTGTTGCCCCAGTTAAAAATACGTAATGAATCGGGTGAGGTTAAAGATTTTTCAATTTCTGTAGATTCCAGGTTTTTTACGTTGTTGCATGATGATAATACGGTAAGGATTTGGGATGCAAAACAAGGTGTTCAAAGACCTACAATAAGGCCTGATAGAGAAAATGTATCCAAGGTTGTAAGTATTTCTTCTTTAAATATTACCTTGTTAGGTAATGAAAAAGGGGGGATTGATGTCTATGATGTTTATACCGGAAAACGGGTAAAACAGCTTAACCTTATTAGGGAAAAGATTGTTTTTTTATCGGTATCTAAAGATGAGTCGTTATTGGCTGTTGCTTATGAAAATGGAAATGTTGTTATTTTGGATTTAAATGAATTATCCATTAAGACAACGATTAAGACACCTTACGATGATGATTTGAAATTTGTAAAAATTGAAAGCAATGGAATGACAGTTGTTGTTGCAGGGAATGATGGTTTTGTTGATCGCTGGAGTATAGATAAGGGGGAAAAGATAGCTGCATTACCGAAACAGTCTGATGATATTGTTGGGCTTTGGGTAAGTGATATCTATGGTGGTGTTGCTTCCTTTGATGAAGATAATGTGCTGCAACTTATTGATATTAAAAATGCAAATGAGCTGAAAAGGGAAATAGACAAAGACCTTTTAACGGTTGTCTTTAGTAAAGGTTTAGAGCGACTAGCGATTGCGATAGAAGAGGGTGGTATACAAATTTTTGATGCAAATACCTTGCAAAGGTTGAATGAGGTAAAGTCTGATAAAGCGTTCTTTTATTTGCAATTTATTAATAAGGGGAAACAGTTAATTGCGGCAGATAAAAAAGGCGTGTTACATTTATTTGATGTAAGTACAGCAAATGAATTACTTAAATTAATTTCGACTAAAACAGGCTGGACAATTGTTGATAATAAAGGACGCTTTGATAGTTCAGAAAAAGGTATGAAAAATGTTTCCTGGGAAACGGAAGAAAAAGAATTACCTATAGATCATTTTTCTGGCTCTTATTATGAACCCGGTTTGTTGGCAAGTCATTTAGATGATCAAAATTTCATTAATGAAAATCTGAAAGCAGTGCAGCAAGGGATCAAATTACCACCCGATGTTGTTATTGTAATTCCTGATGATAATAGAACGGCAGCAAAACCAATAACCATTCGTGTTGAGGCGCAGGGCTTAGGTGGCGGTGTTGATGAGATAAATTTTTATCATAATGGAAAGGTGGTTGTGCCAACTGCGGTGATTAATCGTCGGCAAGAAAGCAACGATAAATTAATCAAGAAGACGGTAGATTATCAATTATTGCCTACCGTAGGGAAAAACACCTTTAAAGTGATAGCAACAAACGATATGGGAATCGAAGGTCATTCGGATGAATTGTCTATTGATTTTGAAGGTAAAAAACAAAAAAGTACCTTACATGTATTAACTGTTGGAATAAATAAGTACAGAGATTCCCGGTTAAACCTAGACTATAGTGTGGCTGATGCGACTGAAATATCAAATATCTTTAGAAAGAGTCAGTTGGCTGTCTATGATGAAGTGGTTCATCATGATTTACGTGATAATGAGGCAACCAAAAAAGGTATTTTTAAGCAGTTAAATGAAATAAATAACTATTCTCAAAATGATGTAATGGTTCTTTATTTAGCGGGTCATGGTCTGGCTGTGAATGGCGAATGGTATTATTTACCCCATGAAGCCATGTTACAGGATAATCAGGATTACTATACCCAGGTTGGAATATCTGCAAAAGAGATTCAGAAAATATTAACTAACTCGAAAGTTCAACATGTCATGGTCATGGTGGATGCGTGTTACTCCGGTGCTGGTTTGCAAGCATTTCGCAAATTACAGGATACGCAAAGACATTTTAGTCGAGGGTTAAGCAAGTCAGTAGGTGTGGTGGTGTTGGCAGCCACAAGGAGAGATCAGGAGGCTGCTGAGTTAAGTGATTTAGGTCATGGTTTATTTACTTATGTTGTCTCAGAAGGAATGGGAGGAAAAGCCGATTTAAAACCACAAAACCTTAAAATCAGTGCCCATGAAGTGTCGGATTTTTCAACTGAAACTATTCCCTCTTTTTCAAAGAAATACTTGGGTGCAGCTCAGGAGCCTACTTCATTTACTATGGGCAGTGATTTTGTTTTATTACGAAAAGAATGAAACGCAAGGAAGAACGATGTATCAAACCCAAAGAATGAGATATGAAGTATTGTTTAATGACACTTTAGTTCAGTAACGTGTATTACATCGTTACGCCTGATAGTTAGTTGAATAGAATTACATGCTGGAGACAAAAGGAATTTCCGTATATCTGTCAGTGTACCTATGTTTATTGTAGGTAATTCATTAATGACAATAATATCGTCACCAATTTTAAGATTGACTCGAGCAGCTGGAGATTCTGGGCTAATATGGGCTACAAAAGGTAATTTTTCTTCATCAGAATAGCCTATAGTCAGGCCTGTGAGGTTTTGAGGGAAAGTGTGATTAAAATTTTTACCTGGCTCAATAATGACTTGTTGATTTTTGTAATCTAGATATATGACAAAATGGCGTAGTATTGAGTTGCCTAAATTGCCAGCAAGCTCACCAATTGCACCTGTTCCTAGTCCTTTGCTAACAGGAATATTGATATATGCGGGGTGTATTTTGTACGACCCAATGGTAAGTGAGTCGAATTTAACTGTGCGCTCCAAAATTGCGTTTTCTATACCTGCACTTAAGGTTTCTAGGCCTTTTCGTTGCAGTAACTCATGTTTTTTTGCAAACGAATAGTGAAGTGAAGCGTCGTATGCGCCGAGGTCGATAGACCAGTAGCCATAAAACTGCTTGTCTAATGTGACAGGTAGGGAGAAGGTATTATACTTTAGTGGTGCATTAATGATGTTGCCATTGCCTTTATAGTTGAAATGACTGTTCTCGTATAAGAAGATACTTTGGTTGGCATAATCAATTTTGACGACAAAACGAGACAGAAAATCATAACCCAAAATCCCCATTGCTTGTGGTGAACTAAAACGTTGGGCTAAGCCTTTAAGTGTATAGATGGTTTGGTTTTTGATTTGGACATCTTGGGTACCATATGAGGGTAGTTTGACATGGGATAGCTCAAAATTTCCTCCGAAGCCGAACCCCTTGATGCCAGGGTGAATGACAAGCCCTAATTGTTTAGCATAGTCTTCATCTATTAAAGAATGGGATGCGCCACTGTCAACTATCCACAATTTTTCTTGCCCATTGAGCTGTATGGGTAAATAAATAAGATTATCGTTTAAATAGAAAGGAATTTTTTCTACCTTAGAGCCTGGTTTAAAGTGGATTAAATTGTGGTTTTCGGGGGGGATTGAAAAGTAGCTGTCAGGGATTTGCGGGTTAGCATGAAATTCATTGATAATGATGCTTTCATGTTTATTTCTGGGCCGGATTTCGCTGTCCATGCGAAAAGCTATCATTATATTACCATCAGTGAGTCGGTAGTCTTGATATAACGTGTGGATTTTAATATCAGTTTGTTTTTCAATGACCTTAACGAGTAAGAGGCTATGGATGTCAAAATAATACCAGATAATGTCTTTATTTATATTATTGCTCATCTTGATAATATGAGCCGGTTTTTCATTGATTTCGGTTTGCCCCTGGTAACTCAAGCTGAAATACTTGGAGTCTCGCTTGATGTGGTCATATTTATTCAAGAGCATACTGATCTGCCGTCGTTGTTGACTTTCCTTGTCTTTCAAGACTAAAACTTTGCCGTTAAAATCTTTGCTCCAGGCATGTGTCCCATTGTCGCCTGAGGACTGAGTAATAACAGTGTAGTTTTCTTCAGTTCGATAGCGTATGGGAGTTTTCGTCCATTCCTTAAAATAACCATTTAAACGATCAACTGTTTTTTTTCCTGCTGTGTAACTGGTTCTGATTTTTTTTAGCCTATTTAACCCTCCAATAGTTTGATAATATTTAAGATAAATAGCGTAAGGATCGGGTTGTTTAGCATGGGCTGGTGACAAAAACAAGAAAAAGACGAGTAACAAGGAAATGTAGTTCATGTTTTTGAGTGTATTAATGTGTGGCAGTGGAATGTTATATACCATAGCGCTTGTTTTTGAAAAACTGGGCGTTGACCTTTTTATATTGTGGTACTCAAGGGTTTAAACCAATATTGGCCACCCACTTAAGATAGGATTGCTCGCTGTAGGTTCGAATTCATTCGGACCCTATAGGCATTGAGCATTATGGGTCGAATAAATTGGTAGTCCCAATATCAATAGTTTGTTTATGTATTACAGCTGTCTTTGAATCAATTTGTTAATAGAGAACAAGTAAAATGGATACAAACGGTATTATAAAAAATATAGATATATTTAAAGGTTTAACAGAGGATGAGTTTAGTCTTATTTGTAAAAGTACTAAAACGAGATTTGTTAAAAAGAATACCTTGATTTTTTCAAAAGGTGATGAAAATCAATCGATATATATTCTTCAGAAAGGCGGTGTCGATGTGTTTATTCTAACAGAAACCGGGAAGGAGCTGATTCTCTCATCATTAGTACAGGGTGATTATTTTGGCGAGTTGTCTTTGTTGGATTCGGCGCCTGTTTCAGCCAATATTATGGCAACAATGGATTGTGTTTTTCTGGTAATCAATAGAGACGATTTTTTTCATATAATGAGAAATAACTCAGTGGCGCTATCTAACGTTATAAGTCATTTATGCATAAAAGTTAGAGACCTGACTAATAAGGTAGAAAGTTTTGCATTGTTGGATGTTTATCATCGATTTACTTTATTGCTAACAGATTTATCTGAGCTAAACGAGAATGGACTCAGAGTAATTGATAGGTCATTAACACATAAAAATATTGCATTACGAATAGGTTCATCACGAGAAATGGTAAGTAGAATCATAAAGGATTTAGAAAATGGCAATTATATTTCTATTGACCACAAAGTCATTACCATAAATAAGAAACTACCTTTGTCTTGGTGATTTTTTCATGGGTCTGGTTTTAATTTAGGTATATGGATTGCTTTTTTATGTCAATGAAGGGTTTCTGACTTTGGGTAATAAGTCACAGCATAAAGGTAAATAAGCTACATATATTTTGTATTCTTTTTTGTAATATAGATTCACGTTTTAGTTAAACGTTATAACTTTTTAGCTTAAATAATCATGTGTTACGGTAAAACCATGGCAGCTATAGAGTAAGATAAAAAATTGTTAACACTTTAAAAAAGAGTTACTATCAAAAATCAACACATACGCAAGGGGACTACAATGAAAAAAATTATTATTATCACAATGGGTGCTGTTGTTGCTTTAGGTTCAACAGTTGCATTAGCCGAATCCAAGGTGAACAAAAGTATCATCCTTAATAAGTCAGTCAATAAAGGTAATGCGGCAATTGCTATTGGTAAAGACAATGCTGCCAACGTAGGTTCAGTGGCTATCAAGGATTCAAAAGTTAATAAGAGTATCATCCTTAATAAGTCAGTCAACAAAGGTAATGCGGCGATTGCTATTGGTAAGGGTAATGCTGCCAACGTAGGTTCAGTGGCTATCAAGGATTCAAAAGTTAATAAGAGTATTATCCTTAATAAGTCAGTTAACAAAGGTAATGCAGCGATTGCTATTGGTGAAGATAACTCGGCCAATGTAGGGTCTGTAGAAATTAAATAAAAAAGCTTATGTATTAGGTAAAGAGGCCTTCGGGTTAATAATCAGGGGGCCTTCTTTTTCTTTTTATATATTGAAGTAAATTTATAAGTGTATTGATTTTAAGGGTGGAGGTTAAGATGATTTTTCGACTTTTGTTGATCTCTTTGTTTTTAGTTGTCACGAATAGTTATGCTAATGATTTAGATGATGGTATTGGAATTGATACAAAAATAGATGATGGTTTGGATTTAGATAAAAACGTCAAATTTATAGTAAGAAAGGTTTTGTCTAAAGCAAATAATAAGTCGGGTGGAAAAAATTCTTCTCAATCTGGATCCTGTGGTTCAGGGAATATAGTTATAGGTGCGGGTAGCAAAATCAAGGAAGTCATTAATATAAGTACAAATAAAGGAACAACGGCTGTTTGTGGTAAATAATAATTCTGATGCATAGGAAATACGATGAATAAAATAATGGTTAATAAAATACGCTCTGGTTTTTTGTCTTGGGGTTTGGTTCTGTTGCTTGGCTCGTGTGGTTTAAACCCTCAAAATGCAGATATTGACTTGAATGCAACTTTACCTGAGGCAAAATTAACCATTTATCAGGATGCAATTAGAAAACTAGGGATGATGAGTGTGATTTATGGTTCGTCTCCACTCAATATAATGAGTAAAAATATTGCTGATAATACAGGAACTTCTGTAGCAACCAGTGCTGAAATTCCTCGTGATATCACTGAAATTGTTAAAAGTACACTTAATGGTGTGGGTGGGAATGTTATTTTTATTCCCTATGACCCAGATTTTTTGGCTGCATCTGTTAATACGGGATATTCAGAGTTTGAAAATAAATTAATTCCTGATGTGATTGTTTCGGGGGGTATTACAGAATTTGATCGTGGATTGGTGACTAAAGGTGATTCGGCAGAAATAGATGCGACCATAGGTGATTATGGCTTGAGCTTTGAGGATCAAAATAAAGGGTCATTGGCACAAGTCACATTGGATTTTAATTTAATTGATTTTAAAACACTGGCTGGAATTCCAAGAATCCAAGCCGTCAATGGAATAAAACTACATAAAGCAATTAAGGAAGACAGTTTTGCTTTTACCATCAAGAGTGTTACTTTTGGCGCTAAAGGCACAATAAAAAAAGTTCAGGGTCGACATGCAGCTGTACGCTTACTTGTTCAATTAAGCATGGCGCAATTGGTAGGTCGTTATCAAAAATTACCTTATTGGCGGTTACTGCCGGGTGGACAAAGGGATGAAATTGTTATTGATCAGGTGTTGAATGATTTTTATGAAATGTCCGAGTCTGAAAAAATAGTGACTATGCAATCCTATTTGTATTTATATGGTTATTCAGTCCAGTTGACTGGACAGCTTGACAGAGCAACGCAGGCGGCGTTAGAACAATTTTCAATAAAAAGGGGGCTGTCTCAGGTTGGTGTAGACCAGGCGACATATTTAGCCTTGTTTGAAAATGTCCCTGTGGATCATAAGACGAGACATAGAAGAAAGATAATGCCTGAGGCTTCTATCGCCTATGTTCAAGTTCAAGAGCTTATACAGAATAATCAGCAGTCAATAATACCTGCTGAACTGATAGATGATGGCAATTTAACATTATGGACCAATAAGGCCGATTATAATATTGGCGAAAAAATGATTGTGAATTTTTCAGTTGATAAGCCAATGTTTGTTCGCTTGGT
>DAOWHF010000041.1:0-7906 GCA_030641565.1 Methylomarinum sp. | reverse complement strand
GAATAGTTTAACTGCAGGAAAGATAAGGGAAGCAGTTGTTGATGCAATGACAACTAATGAAACCTTTTGGTTTCGTGATGATATGCAGTTCATGGAATTAAGAAGTAAAATATTACCTGAGGTTTTTGCCAGAAAATCAGGGACAATCAAGATTTGGTCGGCGGCTTGTTCATCGGGACAAGAGCCCTATACAATTAGCATGTGCGCTGAAGACATTGCCAAGCAGTCGAAAACAAACAGGAATGTACAAATTATTGGTACTGACATTTCTGAGACAATTTTAGCCGAAGCAAAACGGGCTGTGTATACTGAAATGGCTTTATCCAGAGGGCTAGATTTACAGACTAGAAACCGTTTTTTCCAGAAGACCTATGACGGATACAAGTTAAATCCAGAGATTATTAGTCGAGTAAGGTTTCAGCAATTTAATTTATTAAAACCTTTTTCCGTTCTTGGTCGGTTTGATGTGATTTTTTGCCGTAATGTTTTGATCTATTTCTCAGAAGAAGTTAAACGTGACATTCTTACTCGAATGGCAGATTCTTTGGAGCCAGGTGGCTTTATTTTTCTTAGTAGTACAGAATCAATGCCTGCGGGTATAAAAGAATTTGAGCCTGTTCGTGGGGAAAAGGTGCGGTACTTTAAAAAAATTTCCTGAGGGGCTTTGAGTGCTGGATAGTCATTTTGTTGACAACGCTCAAGTTGCTGGCTCAAAATTATACGCTTTAGTGCAAGGCTTTAGCTGTTATAGCAATTTCATATCTAACCTCATTATTCCTCCATGTTTATAGGAATCTAGTGCGCTATCTACGGTGTATTGGCAGTTACTGAAGTCCGCTACAATATAATTTTATTACAAGATTGATGAAGTACTAGTTTGCACAGGGTTCCTGATTAAAGACTTCGAGAGTGACAGCTTTAGAATAATTATTTATTGGGGATACTAGCTGAGGTAGCAACCATAGCGACTTTCATCCCATAACACTTGAGTGTTGTTTTATCTAGGGTGGCGAAATCTTGCCACTCTCTTTTTAATAAACCGATTTGATCGGTTTATTCTGTTTCAATGTGAGATATAAGTCATGAAAACAGTCATATCATGATAAATCATTGTCATGGAACTTTATGTGATTCCATTCTTGATTGTTTGTTGTCTCTATCTTGTTGATTTTAAAGTCATAATTAAATATGGCATAGGCTGTGCTTTTTTATTTCGTAAGAAGATAATTGAGTGGTAATTATGGCTATTAATTTTGACAGTGCATTAGGGATTCATCCTCAGGCTTTAGCTTTACGTGAGAGACGCAGTGAAGTACTTGCTTCTAATTTGGCAAATGCTGATACACCAGGCTATAAAGCACGAGATTTAGATTTTCAATCGGTTTTGAAGCAATCTTTGCCTACATCTACGGTGATGGAGAAAACTCAACAAGGTCATTTTTCACCTAATGATAGATTGCTAGGGGCGGCAATGATGTTCCGCAACCCTCAGCAAGCATCATTAGATGGAAATACTGTTGAATCACATATTGAGCAAGCTAAATATTCTGAAAATGCAGTGCAATATCAAGCCAGTTTACAGTTTATTAATGGCAAGTTTTCTGGACTAATGACAGCAATCAGAGGGGAATAATTATGAACATTTTTGATATTGCCGGTAGTGGCATGAACGCGCAATCATTAAGACTTAATCTGGTTGCCAGTAACATATCCAATGCAAATAGTGTCAGTAGTAGTATTGATGAGGTATATAAATCCAGGCAGCCAGTATTTGCCGCAGACTTTAAAAGCATTATGGATAAGCATAATGCGACAAGCAAAGTGAATGTTAAGGGCGTAGTGGAAAGTCAGGCCCCTGCGGTAATGGAATACGCACCTAATCATCCTATGGCTGATGATAAGGGTTATATCTTTAAACCTAATGTTAATACGGTTGAAGAAATGGCAAATATGATGTCGGCTTCACGTTCCTATCAAAATAATGTTGAAGTCTTAAATACAGCAAAAGAGATGATGTTGAAAACGCTAAGAATGGGGCAGTAGGGGATAATCATGGCTATTAATTCAATCGAAACGTATCAGAATATTGGTTTAGCAACCTCTGCTGATAAAGTGGCTGATAAAAAACAAGAATTAGGACAAGAAGAGTTTTTAAAGTTGATGACAGCTCAAATGACTCATCAAGACCCTAACAAGCCAATGGAAAATGGCGACTTTTTAGCGCAAATGGCACAGTTTAGTAGTGTAGAAGGCATTGGTGAGCTAAATACTTCATTTAAAGAATTTGCTGACTCTGTCACTTCTGGTCAGGCATTACAGGCATCAACTCTGGTGGGTAAATCAGTGATGGTACCTTCTGGTGAAGGACTTATGTCTTTAACTGATGATTTGTCGGGCGAGGCAGTATTAAATGGTAGAACCAATAATTTAAAAGTTAGTTTTTTAGATTCTAATGGTGAAACAGTCAAAACACTGGAAATGGGTAAGCAGGAGCAAGGTAATGTCGCATTTAACTGGGATGGTAAGTTAGATGATGGTACATACACTGATCCAGGACTTTATAAAATACGGGCTGAAGCAAATGTTGATGGAACCAATACAATATTGGAGACCTACGTGAGTGCGGGAGTAGAGAGTGTGGCATTAGGGAAATCAAATGAAGGTGTGACGCTGGCATTAGCAGGATTGGGTAATGTGGATTTTAACAACGTTAAGAAAGTATTCTAGAGCTTAGGAGAGCATTATGGGTTTTTCAACTGCATTAAGCGGCTTAAATGCCGCATCAAAAAGTTTACAAGTTCTTGGTAATAATATTGCCAATGCCAATACCACGGGTTTTAAAGAATCACGGACTGAGTTTGCTGATGTTTACAATAACACTTCAATCGCAAGTGTTAGTAAAGTAGCTGCTGGGGCGGGTGTTAGAGTGTCAGAAGTGGCTCAGCAGTTTCATCAGGGGAATATAGAGTCAACCCAAAATAATTTAGATTTAGCTATATCGGGTAATGGTTTTTTTGCCTTGGGGAATGATGTTGATGCAACAAATGTTGCTGCTTATACCCGAAATGGTGCTTTTCATTTAAATCCAGAAGGCTATATTACTAATGATTCGGGTCATTTTCTGATGGGGGGTGCACCTGTCGGAGAAAATGTAGTAGATGGATTTGATACGGGTGTTCCTCAAGCACTTAGAATAGATACCTCTCAAGGTAAGCCTTCAGCAACAACGGATATAGATTTAATTGTTAATTTAGATTCAAGAGATGACGTCCCTGTAAATACCTTTGTAGGTTTTGATCCAGCTGCAAATGCAGGACCAGATGTTGATAGTTATAACAGTGCAACATCGGTTACGCTTTTTGATTCTCTGGGTAATACGCACACCTTAACGACTTATTTTGTTAAGGAAAATACGGCTAATTCTTGGTCTGCTTATCTATATCTTGATGGTCGAGGGATTAATAGTTCGACATCGCCAGCTACTTTGGATGTTCCCTCTAGTGCCGTTGGGGCTGAAGCAACATTATTAGGTGATCCAATTCCCATGGTATTCGATAGCTTAGGCAATATGGTTGCAGCTAGCACAGGAACGGATACTGCCGCAGGTTCTCTGGATGATTTTGTTATTACTGGCCTTGATATTTCGGCACTGGACCCGAGTATTAATGTTGACGCTTTGACTTTTTCGCTTAATCCAACGTCTTCTACTCAATATGCCTCCAATTTTGATGTCAATGAACTGCAACAAGATGGTTTTGGTGCAGGTAATTTAACAGGTGTTAGTATCGATTCGGATGGTATTCTTGTTGCACGTTTCAGTAATGGTACTGCCAAGCCTTTAGGACAAGTTATTTTAGGACGCTTTATCAATAACCAGGGGTTGTCAAAAATAGGTGATACAACCTGGCAGGAATCAACCAGTTCTGGAGGTGCTGTATTAGGTGTCGCTGGAGGGAATAATTTTGGAACGATTGATTCGGCATCACTGGAAAATTCAAATACAGATATTGCATCGCAGCTGGTTAAATTGATTGTGGCACAACAAGCCTATCAAGCTAATGCCAAGACCATATCAACTGAAGATGAAATTATCCAGACTATTCTTAATATTTAGAATACGGGAGAATTATTATGGATCGTAGCTTATATATAGCAATGAGTGGAGCTAAGCAGACTTTGCTTGCTCAAACCTCAAACGCCAATAATTTGGCGAATTCGCAGACTGCCGGGTTTAAGTCAGATTTTGATCAATTTAGGTCTATGCCTGTATTCGGACCAGGTTTTCCTTCTCGTGTTTATGCGATGACTGAAAGGCCAGGATCTGATTTAAGTATGGGGCCACTTCAGACCACAGGCAATGAATTAGATGTCGCTATTAAAGGTGATGGTTGGTTTGCGGTAGAGGGGGAGGATGGTAAAGAAGCCTATAGTCGTTCAGGTGATTTAAGAATAACACCTGAAGGCCGATTGTTAACCGGCAATGGAATAGCAGTTTTAGGGAATGATGGTCCTATCACCTTGCCACCTGCAGAAAAAATAGACATTGGTAATGACGGTACCATTAGTATTATTCCCGTAGGAGAGAATGACACTGCCTTGGCAGTTATTGACCGAATTAAATTGGTTCTTCCTGAATTAAGCAGCCTGGAAAAGCATAATGACGGTCTTATGTACACTAAAGACGGTAGTGAGATCGTTGCTAATGCGGATGTTAGTTTAATTCAAGGCGCGTTAGAAGGAAGTAATGTGAATGCAGTTTCTGCATTAGTGGAGATGATTGAATTAGCCAGAAATTTTGAGCTACAAACTAAAGTAATGAAAAGTGCTGATGATAACTCAAGCGTTAGCGCTAAATTAATGCAAATGGCATAGTAAGTGCTTGTATCCTAATAAGACAATAAATTGTCATATTAGGAGGTCGTTATGACAGAACGTGCATTATGGGTCGCTAAAACAGGTTTAGATGCCCAACAAACAAAAATGGCGGTTATTTCCAATAACCTCGCTAACGTCAACACCATAGGCTTTAAAAAATCCAGAGCGATTTTCGAAGACCTGGTCTATCAAAATATCAGACAAGCGGGTTCTCAAACGACGCAAAATACTGAGCTTCCAACAGGATTGCAGTTAGGAACAGGTGTCAGGACTGTCGCTACAGAAAAACTGCATACGCAAGGTAATATGCAGCAAACAGAAAATTCATTAGATGTTGCGATTAATGGGCGGGGGTTTTTTCAAATCCTTATGCCTAATGGTGATATAAATTACACGCGTGACGGATCCTTCAAGCTAGACTCTACCGGGCAAGTAGTAACCTCTAGCGGCATGACTTTAGAACCCAATATTACTATACCCACGGATGCTTTGAGCATATCTATTGGTCGTGATGGTACGGTCTCGGTCGTGCAGCCGGGTAGTCCTGATTCAGTAGAGCTGGGGCAGCTTGAATTAGCCAGTTTTGTTAATCCGGCAGGTCTAAACCCAGTAGGTGAAAACTTATTTTCAGAGACAGTAGCTAGTGGAGCACCTGTTGTTGGAACACCGGGAGAGGATGAGTTTGGAGCTGTTTTTCAAGGTTCACTAGAAACCTCTAATGTTAATGTGGTTGAAGAACTGGTCAATATGATCGAGACACAAAGAGCTTATGAAATGAACTCAAAAGCCATTTCAACCACCGATGAAATGTTAGCTTATGTGTCACAGCAACTCTAACTAGGGTGACTATTATGATGATGCAAAGAATAATTGTTGTTTTTAGTTTGTCTGCTTTAGTGGGCTGTGGGGCATTGCCAAAAAGAGACCCTGACTTTTCCCCTGTACAAGCTGTAGATCTTAGGCCTCCTCAGCAAAGTAATGGTTCAATTTATCAATCCGGTTACGATATGCGTTTATTTGAAGATCAGACCGCTAAACGGGTAGGTGATATTTTGACGATTAATTTAGATGAGGATATTGAAGCCAAGAAAGAAGCCGACCTAGATGCTACAAAGAAAACCTCAACTTCGGTAACAGCACCAAATATTGCCGGGATTGATCCTTCAATTATATTTGGTAGTGATTTAAGTGCAACATTAGCATCCGAACATGACTTTCAAGGTGAGGGTGAGGCGAATCAGAGTAATAGTTTAACAGGTAATATCAGTGTGACAGTCGTTGAGGTATTGCCTAATGGTTACTTGAAAATTCGAGGGGAAAAGCGAATGACTTTAAATGATGGCAGTGAATATATTCGTTTATCCGGGATAGTAAGACCAATAGATATTAGTTCAGCAAATACCATTTCGTCATCTAAGATTGCGGATGCAACCATTATGTATACAGGGGAAGGTGCTGTTGCTGATGCAAGTAAAATGGGCTGGTTTGCCAGGTTCTTTTTAAGCCCAATATTTCCTTTCTAGAGGATAATGAAATGAAACATATATTATTAGTTGGCTTGATGTTCATGGCAATTTGTCCTAGCACTTATGCAGAACGTATTAAAGACCTTGCCTCTATCGCGGGTGTTCGTAGCAACCAGTTAGTGGGTTATGGTTTGGTCGTTGGGCTAAACAGGACAGGAGATAAAACAAAATTTACCGGACAGAGTTTACGAAGCATGATGGCAAGATTAGGCTTAACTTTTCCACCCGGTATTGACCCTAAAGCGAAAAATATTGCCGCTGTCTCGATACACGCTGATTTACCCGCTTTTTCTAAGCCTGGACAAAGAATTGACGTTACTGTTTCTTCAATTGGTGATGCTAAAAGTTTACGTGGTGGTTCATTATTAATGAGTCCATTAAAAGGAGCTGATGGAAATGTTTATGCGGTCGCTCAAGGCAATTTAGTGGTTGGAGGCTTAAGCGCAGGTGGCAAAGATGGTTCTAAAATTACTGTCAATAATCCTTCGGTAGGGCGTATTCCAAATGGTGCAACAGTAGAGCGTAGTGTACCTACATCGTTTAGCAAAGGAAACTCATTGGTATTTAATTTGCATAATGCAGATTTTACGACTGCCAATCGTATGGTTGAGGCTATTAATAATGTTTTAGGGCCTGATACTGCAAAAGCAATAGATGCAACATCGGTAAAAGTTAATGCGCCATTAGATTCATCTCAACGCGTTACTTTTGCTTCGTTGATAGAAAATATGAATGTGGCTCCAGATGATGCACCTGCCAGGGTGATAGTCAATTCAAGATCTGGAACAGTGGTTATTAATGGCAAAGTCAGAGTGCAACCAACGGCAGTATCGCACGGTAGCTTAACGGTAACCATTAGTGAAAGTGTTTTTGTTAGTCAGCCTGGTGCTTTGGCAGCTGGTGAGACTGTAGTCATTCCACAGTCTGAAGTTTCCATAGAGGAAGACATCAATCATATGTTTGTATTTGATCCAGGGGTATCACTTGATCATATAGT
Organism: Methylomarinum sp.; assembly: GCA_030641565.1. Classification (GTDB taxonomy): domain Bacteria; phylum Pseudomonadota; class Gammaproteobacteria; order Methylococcales; family Methylomonadaceae; genus QPIN01. Next base: position 508 of record DAOWHF010000041.1, on the reverse strand, counting down.
TAAAGCCGTTAATAAGGTAGGTGCAGGCCCCAGTGATTTGGTTGCTATTCTTGAAGCACTTAAATCTGCCGGTGCTTTACGCGCTGAACTGATTATCATCTAAGAGGTAAGTGTCATGCTAAATGTACAGAATACCGATGTGTATACAGACTTTAATAGCTTAGCTAAATTGAGAAATGAGGCTAAAGACAAAACGCCTGACTCAATTAAACAAGTGGCTAAACAGTTTGAGTCTGTTTTTGTTGGGATGATGTTAAAAGGCATGCGCCAGGCAAAGTTAGCCGAAGGTATTTTGGACAGTAAACAAAGTGATTTTTATCGGGATATGTATGATCAACAGCTGTCTATGCATTTAGCTGGACAGGGGGGTATTGGTTTAGCGGATGTTATTGAGAGACAATTAAGTCCTAAGGACTATTCTGACAGCGCTGTTAGAGAACAAAAAATTGCAGCTTATGAGCGTCAGGCATTTAATAGAAAACAGAATTTAAAGAAAAATGAAGCTCAG
>DAOWHF010000053.1:0-5349 GCA_030641565.1 Methylomarinum sp. | reverse complement strand
TTAATCGCTGGAGATGAAGGCATTAGCTTATCCAGGCAGTTAGGCAATGTAATAGGCGCTGTTCCTTTCACCCTCATTGTTAATCAGCAAGGCCAAATTATCTACAGGCATCCGGGCGAACTAAGTAAAGAAAAGATAGTAGAAATCATCAAACCGCTGATAACCACCTCTCAAAACAACGACAATAAGGCATAAAAACAGCTTGTTTTGTCGCTATCTTATGATAAATAACATATATCTGGACAAAACCATGCAAATTAGGCAAAATTACCTACTTAGATACTTCTGACATAAAATTTTAATGGCAACAATTACCGTTCTTAATGGCCCGAACTTAAATTTACTCGGTGTTCGAGAGCCCGGACACTATGGTAATAAAACGCTGAAAGATATTGAAAATGCAGTCTGTTCAAAAGCTGAGAGTCTAGGTCATCAACTGGATTTTTATCAATCCAATGCTGAGCATGAAATTATTGATCTCATTCATAATGCTTTTCATAACAATGTTGACTTCATTATCATTAATCCAGCCGCATTTACCCATACCAGTGTTGCCATTCGCGATGCCTTGCTTGCGACTAAAATACCTTTTATAGAAGTACACTTATCAAATGTTCATGCCCGTGAAAGCTTTAGAGCCCACTCTTATTTTTCAGATATTGCCATAGGCGTTATTTGTGGACTAGGCGCGACGGGGTATGAATTGGCATTACAAGCCGCCCACCAGATATTAGCAGAGAGAAAGTAAACGATGGATATTAGAAAAATAAAAAAATTAATCGAAATTATTGAAGAATCAGACATTGCTGAAATTGAAATCAGCGAAGGCGAAGAGTCTGTGCGCATTAGCCGCTACTCTTCAAGCATTCCTGCTCCCGTTGCTGTCGCAGCACCTGTCGCTACTATTGCAGCTGCCGCGCCTGTTGCAACAACAGCAGCTCCTGAATCTGCAGTAGAAATACCTAGCGGTCATATCGTTAAATCGCCAATGGTTGGAACTTTCTATAGTGCCGCATCACCAGAAGCCGGCCCTTTTGTAAAAGTCGGCCAAAAAGTATCTGAAGGTGAAACCCTTTGTATTATTGAAGCGATGAAAATCCTTAATCAAATCGAAGCAGATAAAAGCGGCACTATTAAACAAATCATGGTAGACAATGCGCAACCTGTCGAATATGACCAACCTTTATTCATCATTGAGTAAACTACACTAGGTAAACATATGTTCGATAAAATTGTAATCGCCAATCGCGGCGAAATTGCCTTGCGCATTCTTCGTGCATGTCGTGAATTAGGTATAAAAACTGTTGCTGTTCATTCTGATGCTGACCGTGACTTAAAACATGTCCGTCTGGCTGATGAGGCTGTCTGCATAGGTCCTGCTGCTTCAGCTGATAGCTATCTGAATATTCCAGCTATTATCAGCGCCGCTGAAGTCACCGATGCTGAAGCTATCCACCCGGGCTATGGCTTTTTATCAGAAAATGCAGATTTTTCTGAAAAAGTTCATTTAAGTGGCTTCACATTCATTGGCCCAAAAGCTGAAACCATTCGCATGATGGGAGATAAAATTTCTGCTAAAAAGGCAATGGTGGCAGCAGGAATCCCTTGTGTTCCCGGTGATGGAAAGCCTTTAACCGATGACAGCAATGCCAACATGAAAATGGCACATGACATTGGCTACCCTATTATTGTTAAAGCTGCTGGTGGTGGCGGTGGTCGTGGAATGCGCGTTGTGCATACTGAAGCTGCATTATTAAATGCGATTTCATTAACCAAAGCAGAAGCTGGTGCCGCATTTGGTAACGACACCCTATATATGGAGAAATTCTTAGAAGACCCTCGTCATATTGAATTTCAAGTATTAGCAGATTCTCACGGTAATGCAATTCACTTAGGCGAACGTGACTGTTCTATGCAACGTCGCCATCAAAAAGTGGTTGAAGAAGCACCTGCTCCTGGCATTACCGACGAAGAACGTGAAAGAATGGGCGCACTTTGTACTAAAGCCTGTAAAGACATTGGTTATTTAGGTGCAGGTACTTTCGAATTTTTATATGAAAATGGCGAATTCTTTTTTATCGAAATGAACACGCGCGTTCAGGTTGAACATCCTGTCACAGAAATGATTACCGGCTTTGACATTGTTAAAGAACAATTGCGGATTGCTGCGGGTGAACCGCTATCAAAAACCCAAGAGGAAATCACCTTCACAGGTCATGCGATTGAATGTCGTTTAAATGCTGAGGATGCTAAAACATTTATGCCTTGCCCTGGCACCATAGACCAATTCCATATGCCTGGAGGTCCTGGTATTCGTTGTGAAACTCATATTTACAATGGCTATACCGTTCCACCTCATTATGACTCTATGATCGGCAAATTAATTGCTCATGGTGAAGATAGAGCAAGTTCTATTGCACGCATGCAAACCGCATTAAGTGAAATGGTCATTGATGGTATTAGAACCAACATTCAGCTACAAATTGATATTATGTCAGACAATGCTTTTAAAACTGGCGGACAAAACATCCATTATTTGGAAAAGAAATTAGGACTTTCATAAAAGCCTGTTAAAAAACACTCAGCATCCGAAGCAACTAAAAGATTAAGTTAATTCGGATGCAAGGTGTCAAAATATACGCATTACATAGAAAGTGAGGCTTTAGCCTCGCCTGATTAGGGCTTAATCAAAATCTCACTTCCTACAATCAGCTCCACACCTCTCCCTAACTCCGTAAAGATCATAATGACTTGGCATCAAATTTCTATTATTACTGACAAAAACACCGCACCTGAAATTTCAGACTTTTTTAGTGAATTAGGCGCAGTTTCTGTCACTTATATGGATGCTGAAGACCGTCCTGTTTATGAGCCGGCACCAGGCGAGACAAAAATATGGCGATCAACCAAGGTCATCGCCTTATTTGAAATGGGTGCCGAGCCTGAACTGGTAAAAACTTTTTTATTTAACAAATTCAGCGAGTCGACTATAGAAAACTGGTTCCATGAGGTATTACAGGATCAGACCTGGGAGCGTACCTGGATGGAACATTACCATCCGATGAAGTTTGGAGAAACTCTCTGGGTATGCCCTACCGGACAAGAAAAACAGGAAGACGGTTGCGTATGCATGACCCTAGACCCGGGCCTAGCCTTTGGCACAGGCACCCACCCAACTACTGCATTATGTTTAGAGTGGCTAGCAACTCACGATGTTACAGATAAAATTGTAATCGACTATGGTTGTGGCTCAGGTATTTTGGCTGTTGCCGCCCTGTTGCTAGGTGCCAAAGAAGTTCATGCCGTTGATATTGATCCACAAGCCATTACTGCGACACTGGCTAATGCTGAGAAAAACAACGTACAAGATAAAATAAAATGTTATCTACCTGAACAATTTGCCAGCTTTCAAGCAGATATTGTACTCGCTAATATTTTGGCCAAACCACTTTGTGAACTTTCGGAAAATATATCTGCTTTAATAAAGCCCTCGGGTAAGTTAGTTCTATCAGGTATTTTAAACGAACAATCAGACATGGTTACAGCCGCTTATAATCAACAAGACATTCAAATTCAATCACCTATCAGCCAAGAAGACTGGTGCAGATTAGATGGCATAAAATAATAAGCCCGCAATGTATACACAATGTCCGGAATGTAAAAAATACCTCCCCCTGACAGCTGACTTGCTTCGTGAATCGCAAGGTATGGTTTGCTGTGAAGCTTGTGCAGCTATGTATGATGCACTTGAGCTGTTAAATGAAGGGGATATTCCAGAACAAAAAAAAATCAGTGATATTGCCCCACCACCAGAACAAAGCCTAACCCTCGAAACAGAATCAAAACAACAACCCACGCTTTACAAAATAGGTATAGGATTCTGTTTAGTCTGCCTTGTTTTTCAGGTTTATTATTTTGAAGGTTACAACCTAACACAAAATCCTACATTTAGACCCTGGTTAGAAAAAACCTGTCAGTCAATCAATTGCCGACTCCCCACATACAAGAATTTAGATGAAATTTCAATTCTTGACGGTTCCTTTGAAGCGATCGATGATAACTCATACCTTTTTAAAGCCGCTTTCATTAATCAATCAGCATTTACCCAAGCACTACCTTCGATTAAGCTGACATTACAAGATTTTACTGGACAAACTTTTGCCAAACGAATTTTTCATCCCCGTGATTATTCTAAAAGCACCAGCACATTAATCCAACCCGATATTTCAACAGAAGTCATAATGTCTATTGCAGCACCATCAGGCAACATTGGTGGCTACCACTTTCAATTAAAATAACCCTTACTTTATGGCACACCCAGAACTATATTTAAAAAAGAACGAAGATAAACGCTTACGCAAAGGTCATTTATGGGTTTTTAGTAATGAAATTGATACTAAACGCACGCCATTAGACAGCTTTTCTGCTGGCGACATAGCTGTTATTAAAGACAGTGCAGGGCAAGTCATGGGCAGTGCTTATATCAACCCCAACACCTTGATTTGCGCCCGTATCATTTCCAGAAAACACAATATGAAAATGGGCGGTAATTTCTTTAAATACCGCATTAACCATGCATTAAAAGTAAGAGAGCAACTATTTGATAAGCCATTTTATCGCTTAATATTTGGTGAAAGTGATGGTTTACCTGGGCTGGTTATTGATCGATTTGGCTCGGTATTGTCTGTACAAATCACCACTGCTGGCATTGAAAAACAAAAAGAGATATTAGTTACTACATTGGTAGAAATATTTTCACCCGAAGCCATTATTCTAAAAAATGATAATAGCCAACGCCAGCTAGAAAACTTATCTCAGGAGAGTGAAGTGATTTATGGCGCACTCCCAGAAAAGCTAATTATTGAAGAAAACGGCGCACAATTTCAGCTAAATGCAGTTGATGGCCAAAAAACAGGTTGGTTTTATGACCAACGTGATAGCCGCGCAAGATTAGCTAAACTGGCTAAAAACCGTAAAGTATTAGATTTATTTTCTTATTCAGGCGCATGGGGTATTCCGGCGGCTATGGCAGGTGCTGAAGAAGTCACCTGCGTGGATAGCTCAGAATCTGCATTAACAATGGCTAAAAATAGTGCTGAACTGAATAAGGTTCAAGATAAAATGCATTTTGTTCGCAGTGATGTGTTTGAATATCTTAAACAAGCCAGAGAAAATAGTGAACGCTTTGACATTATTATTTTAGATCCGCCGGCACTGATTAAACGTAAAAAAGACTTTAAAGCCGGTTACGAAGCCTACCGCCGATTAAATCAACTTGCCCTGCAAGTATTACATAAAGATGGCATCTTGGTTTCTGCATCCTGCTCACATCATTTAAGTAAAGCTAAC
>DAOWHF010000317.1:0-14838 GCA_030641565.1 Methylomarinum sp. | reverse complement strand
GTTAGTTGGGAAGTAACATGGATTCACTGATTAAACTAAATTAAAATTGCGCACATGAAGTTGTATTATGTAGAGTGAGTTATTAGTCTTTGTTCAGTTTTTAAATAATGATAATACAATTCCTACTTCTTCTGCTAAGGTAGGAAGTAAATGGAGTGCTAACAAGTTTTACTATGAATTCTTATGGTATTTATCTACATTATTATTATATGTTTTTTAGGGTATGCAGTACTTTCTGATATTCGCTACAGAAGGATACCCAATTTTCTTTGCCTGCTGATTTTAATTATAGGCATCACTGCAAATGTCTTTGCTCCGACTGGCGAAGGATTGTATCTCAGCTTGCTGGGTTTTGTTGCTGGTTTTTTACCAATATTGGTACTTTATATCCTTACAGGATTGGGAGCAGGAGATGTCAAGTTGATGGCTGTCATTGGTAGTGTTGTTGGTTTTAAGGCAATTCTATTAATTTTCTACTATAGTTTTATGATATCTGGTCTGTATGCTGTTTTTTATCTTATATTTAAAGGGAGAGCGATGGATATTGTAAGGTATTATGGGAGTTTTTTTACTGAACTATTGCATGGAAGTGGGCAAGTTTTATGTAAAAAGCCTGTTAAAAAAAGCACAAAAAAATATCAAATGCCAATGGCACCAGGAATTGCACTCGCAACAATCTATGTGCTATTGCCAAAAATAATGCTTACTGCTGGAAATGAGTTTTCTAATTGGTATTCAAAATGGTTTTGAGTGAGCTCTATCGGCAACCACGTAATCTTGATGAAGCCGGATTGCCGGAAGCATTAATTAAAGAGTTACTGCTTAAGCATCTTTATGATGGAGTTATGCTGGATCTTGCACAATTAAGAGATCGCTTAAAACTATCAGGGGATTTAATTGAAGATTTATTAAATAAACTGCGTAAAGATCAACGAGCACAATCGCATAGCCCCTTAAATAGTACTTCAGGCATTAGGTATCAGTTAACTGAATTGGGACGGGCAGATGCATCAAGTGCGTTATTAAGAAGTGGGTATATTGGGCCTGCGCCTATTTCGCTTGATCACTATTGTGATCTGGTTGCTGATCAGTCGATTTTTTCCGATACATTAACACGCGACCATATTCAAGCAGCTTTTAAGAATGTAGTTATAGATCAGGCAAATTTAGATTTGTTAGGCCCCGCTCTCTACTCTGGCTTGCCTATACTGGTTTATGGGCAGGCAGGAACAGGTAAAACATATATCTGTAAAAAACTAGCTGATTTATTGGGTGTTGATATTTATGTACCCTACTCTATAGTGGTAGACCGTGAAGTAATACAATTTTTTGATCCGCTAATACATTCACCTGTTGAAGATGAAGCGGTTAAGAATGAAATAGCAATCAATTCACTTAATGATCCACGATTGGTTCGTTGTCAAAGACCTGTGGCTATAAGTGGTGGGGAATTAACGATGGATCAGCTGGAACTCAATTACGACCCAGTAGCCAGAACCACTTATGCCCCCATTCAATTGAAAGCCAATAATGGTATTTACATTATAGATGATATGGGGCGCCAGCGTATGCCACCGATGGAGTTATTTAACCGGTGGATTGTACCAATGGAAGAACGTAAGGATTTTTTAACCTTGGTGACGGGAAAACATTTTTCTGTTCCTTTTGATTGTGTATTGGTTTTTTCTACTAATTTACATCCTACCGATTTGGCTGATGAAGCTTTTTTGCGTCGATTAGGATATAAGCTACACTTTACTCCGATCAGTAAAAGTCAGTTTAAAACTATATGGCTAGGTTTGGCTGTTGAATGGGAAGTTGTTGTTGAATCTGATGTGTTGAATGTTTTGTTTGATAAATTTCAAGAAACCAAGCGGGATCTATTGCCTTGCCACCCAAGAGATTTAATGCGTATTGCGTTGGATATTGGCGCATATCTGAATAATGGAGGTATTGTTAGTCAACGCAATATTCTGCTTGCCTGGGATACTTATTTCGTTAATTTAAAGGAAGGTTAATACGATGAATGGGCGTTTAATTACTATGTTGTTAGTTGCACTTGTTTTTGCCGGGATCGCGGCTTTTATAGCCAAGGTATGGGTCAATAAGCAAGTGACTAAATCACCTGATATTGTAGCTAGTTCATTAGTGATGTCTGCAACAGAAATTCCTTTTGGTGTTAAGTTAGAGAACACTCATCTTAAAGTGATCAATTGGCCAGGAAAAGATATACCGAAAGGCTCTTTTGATAATATTGACGATGTTATTGGAAAAATCACTAAAAACAGTTTTTATAGCGGTGAGATTATTACCAAGCAACGGATTGTGGAACATCTTGGTGGTAGTACTTTATCCTCTTTAATTACTAAAAATTCCAGAGCAATATCCATTCGGGTAAATGATATCGTTGGGGTTGCGGGGTTTGTATTGCCAGGTAACAGGGTTGACATTTTATCTATTAAACGGTCGGGGGCCGGTGGGTCCAAAAGTGCAAAAGCGCGTACTATTTTGGAAAATATTAAAGTGCTCGCAGTTGATCAAATGGCATCCCCTGACAAGGAAAAGCCAGCAGTGGTTAGAGCGGTTACACTGGAGCTAAAACCTGAAGAGGCGGAAACGTTAGCCGAAGCCATGCAAGAAGGTAAAATCCAATTAACATTAAGAAATCCACTGGACTCTAACGCTTATGCCAGAAAAGGTGAGACAAAGCCAGCTATTAAGAGACATCGTGTACGTGGACCATCGGTAGCTGTGGTGCCGTGGTAGTTTTTAGACGACTATATTAGTGAGGTATTATGTATTTTGTGTAGCAATTGACTGTTTAAAATTTATGAATGGACACATGGAAATGAAAAAAATAATAAAAAATTTTGGGTTGATGGTATTGGTTACTTTGGTGGGATGTATTAGCAGCGCCGTAGCCAAACCTATAATACAAGAACTGGATACAGTAACTTACCAGGTACCGTTAAATAAATCCCAGTTGATACGTTTTAGTAAAAAAATTAAAAAAATTTCGCAAAGTAATCCCGCAATAGCCACTTTTAAAGTGTTTCCACCTCGTGAGTTTTTATTGAAGGGTAAAAGTTTGGGAACGACCAATATTTATGTTTGGGGTAGCAACAATAAGCTATCAAAAATAATTAATGTTGAAGTTACGCATGATCTGGAAACACTTAAAAGGAAATTGAATGAGCTGTTACCAGGTGAACGAATAGAAGTACGGTCCGCTCAGCGGAACATTGTTTTAAGTGGTTCAGTCAGTGGCCTTGATAAGATGCAGGCGGCTGTGGATATTGCAAAAAGCTTTTTACCTAAATCAAAAAAAGGATCGAAGGGGAATAAAAGCTCAGTGATCAATTTGATGAGTATTTCAGGTGCTCATCAAGTCATGTTAGAAATTAAAATTGCAGAAATCGATCGACAGATTGCGAAAGGACTAGAAGTTCAATTTAATGCTTTTCGTCCTGGTGATATAAGCTTTGGTGCGTTGAATGGGGGAGGTTCACTAGATCATATTGTGACCGATGCTAACGCATTTACAAACACCTTTGATGTATTATCCGATGAAGGGGGGATAGCGGGTCCAATACGTTCATTGTTAAACCATAATGAACACAGTATTGATGCAGCTGGCCTGTTTTTTAGTGCTGTCAGCGGGAGTTTTATATATAACATGACTATCGATGCAGCAAAGAACCAAAATCTGGCCAAAATTTTAGCTGAACCCACACTGACTACATTATCAGGTCAGGAAGCAAAATTTTTGTCAGGTGGAGAATTCCCTATCCCGGTACTTCAGTCCGGCAATAATAATAATGGTGGCATTACTGTTGAGTTCAAAGAGTTTGGTGTAGGTGTTCGTTTTCTGCCAGTTGTATTAGACAGTGGTCGGATAAACCTTAATATGAACGTCAGTGTTAGTGAGTTAACGGATGTAGCTGCTTTTTCCAGTGAGGTTAGTGGGACAACGACGAGTTTCTCCATACCTGCATTAACCAAAAGAGAAGCCAGTAGCACACTTGAACTGGCAGATGGACAAACGATGAGCATTGCTGGGCTAATTAGTGATAATGTACGGTCTAATGTCAATAAATTTCCAGGTCTAGGTGATATCCCAGTATTGGGTTCATTATTTCGTAGTGAAAGATTTGTGAAGAAACAGACAGAGTTGGTGATTTTTGTGACCCCTCGGTTAGCTAAACCGATTCTGGCTGATCAGATCGTGTTACCTACAGATAGCTTTGTTGAGCCAGATGATCTGGACTTTTATATATTTGGCAGGCTGGAAGCTAGAGGTGCTGATGAGATTGTAAATTTAAAAGTGAATGATTCACTAAAAAATTATCAAGGTGGACTGGATGGACAATTTGGTCATGAATTAATTGAGGGTACAAAATAATGTTTAATAAACTAATTATAGCGTTTATGTTTTTTTTCACCCTGTTAACATTATCTGGATGTGCTGACTGGAATTCGACCCCATCAACAGTAGATCAGCATCATGGTTTGGCTGTCAGAGAAATGATAAAAAACCAGACATTGTATCCGGAACATGGCCGGCAACCTAAACAGGTGTTGTCACTTGATGCCAAAAAAAGTGAAGGTATTATGCGTGCTTATCGGGCAACTGCGATGGATTTAGAAAGAGGCAAACAAAATGTCACTATTAATGTTGACGGGGGAAATAAACAGTAATTATTCCAAGTAATTAAAACTACTTTAAACAGCAATTGAAAAGCTGGCTGCAGCGTCTTGGGAAGGTGGAATATGAAAAAAAACAGTTTAAAAAAACAACAGGGGACAACGATGTTTCTGTTGTTAGTGTTTTTTGTAGGCATGTTTGCTTTTGTTGGAATGGCAACTGACAGTGGACATCTTTGGGTTAATAAAGACCGCTTACAAAATGCAATGGATGCAGCAGCTCTAAGTGCAGCAATTACTTTGAATAATGATATTACTAGAAATACAGCTAATGCAACCACTGCCGGCAAGAATACATTTGATTTGTTTAAAAGTCGAGATGGAAACGTAGAGTTATCTGATATTAATAGAGATGACTTGACTTTTGAATATTCAAAACATTTGATAGACCCAGTTACAGGAACCTGGAATCCTGGAACAACACCGGCTGCTTTTGTTAGGGTTTCGACTAATGCACATGATGTAGAGCCCATTTATATCCAGGTTTTGTCTGCATTTAGAAATCCGGTCAATGTTTATGCGGTATCTACTGCCGGTGCAATGGGACAAACCTGCGAGGTAACACCTTTTGTTTTATGTGCGAAGATGGCAGAGCCATTTGATCCAGACAAGGGGGACGACTATTGCCTTGACCCAGACACGCCTGCTGATGACCCCTATTGTCAACCATACGATCCTCTTTGCGATTTAGGTGATGGTGACGGGATTGAGGATGCTGGAAATGGAGTAGGTGAATGTTTCGGATATGATATAGGCGGAATTCAATCTCTAGTTGTGGCATGTAATGGTAGTACTAATGGAGGTTGTTCTGATACTGAAGTAGAAGCGGGGAACTATAATCTATTAGATTTGGATACTCTGCAAGGCGGTAGAGACATAAAAGAAGCAATTGAAGCCGGCACTGTGGATACTGATGATTTCAACGCTTGTGCTTCATCGACCTTAAATACCAAACCTGGCTATACCTGGGGTAATGTTAGAGCAGGTATTAATAATCGTTTTGATCAAGATACAAATACAACCGAATATTGTACGACTACAACAACAAGTGGTGCTACATGTTATCCAAGTAAAACTTGGACGGTAGCACCCGATACAACCACACCAGCACCTTCTTCTCTGTACTCTTCAAAGAATTATCGAAGAGAAATGTCAACGCTGCTAGGTGATTGCAGAGGCTTGCAAAACGGTAACTCGAATTTGCCCAAAGTGGGTAATGCCTGTGTGTTGTTAACACAATACGCATATGCTGACGGTTCCGAAAAGAAAATAATGGCGGAATTTCTCAAGACCTGTCACCAAGATGGCAATGCCTCTCCTATAAATGCCGCTATTAATGGCCCTTTTAAAATTGTGTTATTTAAATCTGCAGGGGGCAGGGACTCGTGAAGAATACGTTGGGGAAACAAGCGGGTGCTTCTATACTGGAATTTTTGATCGTGATACCGATATTTTTGTTACTGGCGTTTACTGCGATTGAATTCGGTGCGGTTTTTACCCGTTTGAATACAATAACTAAGTCGGTACAGGACGCTACACGTTATTTGTCTGCTACGCATAGGGTTTTTGATGATGCAGTAGAAATAACTATTAAAGAGGGAAGAGCCACTAATTTAATTGTTTATGCCAGCGCAATCGATACTGGGCAACCTGTCATACCAGGCTTGGATACAACCGATACCTCCATTACACGTATCGATCAAGATGGAGATGGTAATGATGATCATGTAAGTGTTTCTGTGAACTATTTGCATCAGCCAGTCGGAGGTCAGACTGTCAGCAATCTATTGCAAATGATTACAGGAGCCCAGGTTAATTTGTCATTTCCACTTCGTGCGTCTAGTGTGATGAGGTATACCCAATGAAGCTCGGATTGAAAAAACAACAAGGGGCAGAAACACTGGAATTTTTGGTGGTGTTTTTATTGTTTATGATCTTGCTCATAACTGTGTTTGATTTTAGTAGAGCTATGTATGTGTGGAATTCATTGGCTGAGGCAACTCGAAGAGGTGCAAGAATGGCTGTTATCTGTCCTGCTACTACAGATCCTGCTGCTCCAGGCTATGCCCAGGAAATCATCAAAAAAGTAGCAACTTTTGATGCGACAGGAATAAATGCGGGATTTGGTGCGGTTCCTGTTGTTTATGGTCTGATTCCAGATCATTTTAAAATTATCTACTACGATGAAGATGGAGTTGATATAACAGGCACTGCAGACGAACTTAACATAGAGTTCATTGAAGTTGCATTGAAAAATGTTTCAGATGGTGATGCTGGACCCTTGTTCCAGTTTCAATTCCTTATTCCAGGTATGAACACACTAGTTACTTCTATGCCTTCATTTAGAACGACTCTATATTCTGAAAGTTTGGGAGCAGTACCATACTATCCAGGGGAGGTACCTCCAAATCCGTTAATAAGGTGTAATTTTTAACACTGAAATAACGGTCGTATTTTACGGTTATCGTCTAATACCTAGAAACCACATCCTGTTGGCGAGGGGTAATAAACTTGAGTTTTGAGTTTGTATGCCTTAATTCACTTTAGACGTTCTCAATCTTTCTTCTAAGAGAGAATGGAATACCGTGCCTTCATCACAGCTATTAATTTAAAATAAATAAAAATATGCATACTAAGTTAAAATACCAGCGCTTTGTTAGCTCTTAATAGGCTTTATTGCTCTTATTGCCTATATTCTTTCCTTCGTTTTCGTAGAGTATTTAAATTTAAATCGACAACAAAAATATTATTGAAATAAAAAGTATGCATCAAAAAACCATTTCTATCCATATTTTCGGACATCAGCAAGATATCGTTGATAAACAAGAGCAGATAATTAAAGCTTTACCCAATACGACCGTTAGCAAACATATAAGTACAAATTTGGTTAAATATCTGGATTTGATTGCTGATACTAGCGATATAGTAATTATTAATCTTTCTGATCAAGCATTACTTCAACTTAAGACCCTGGAAGAATCAGATAAAAAAGGAAAATCTATTGTTGTAGTAGGTGATAAGAAAAATATTGATTTATTATCAATTGCTATTAGTGCAGGTGTTACACAGTTTATTGATGTAGAAGACTACCAGAATGATTTATTAATAATTTTAAAAAAAGTCATTTCCAGCAGACTGGCAAGTGATTCTACTACTCAAAAAAGCAAATTAAATGTAATCATAAATGCAAAAGGTGGAAGTGGTGCTAGCTTCATTGCTAGTAATGTTGCCTATAAAATTTCAAAATTTAAGAAGCAGAGCGTTGCGTTGGTAGATTTGGATTTGCAGTTTGGCACGATAGGTTTAAATTTTGATGTAACGCCTAGATATACTTTAGTTGAAGCATTGCAGTCTATAGATGAATTAGATCACATATCTTTGGATGCTTATTTAAGCAAATATGATGATAATTTAAAGCTAATGCTTCCAGCATCTGAAGAAATTGTTTTACCTGGTGAAATTGACCCTCGTTCAGTAAAATCACTGTTGTTTCTTTTGCAAAAGAGTTTCAATCAGGTTGTTATTGATTTACCACGCTTGATTGACCCAATATCCACTATGATTTTCGAACAGGCTGATAATATAACGATAGTTTTACAGCAAACTTTAGCTCAGTATAATGATGGACGGCGTTTAATTCATATTATAAATAAAGATTTAGATATTCCACTCGAAAAAATTAATGTTGTGATTAACCGGTATGACTCTAAAAATAGTTTGAAAAAGTCAGATATGATGGAAGTACTTGGTCATGATAAAGTTTTTACAATTAGTAATGATTTTAATCGTGTGGCAATGGCTAGTAATCTAGGTGAACCGATGTGTCAGTCATCACCAAAGTCAAAAATAGCTAGCGATATAAAAAAATTATCAATTTATCTAGGTGATATACAAATAGTCAAAAAGAAATCTGGTGTATTTAATGTACTTAGATCTTTTTTTTAATCTAAAGATCCTCTTACAAAATTCATCAATGCGAAGGGAGTTATTAGTGTGAATAGCTATGGAAGAAAAACTTGCTCACACTAATTCATTATTTAGCTAATGCTAAATGTTAGGTTACGTTTTCTCGTTTCGCTTGTTAAGCTAATACCATCCACCACCTACAATCTAACTATTAATTTAAAAAGGCTTAACAACAGCCAGAATAACAATACCGAGCAAAAATAGCACAGGGACTTCATTCATCCATCGATAAAACACATGAGAACGTTGATTTCTATCGTGTTTAAAGTCTAATAACCACTTGCCGCAGTAGCCATGGTAAATCACTAATAAAAGCAATAAGGTGAGTTTTGCATGTAACCAGCCTGTTGCTGAATAAAGTGCCCAGGCATAATCGCCTAACATCCAAATACCAAAGGCGAATGTTAAAATCATCCCCGGTGTCATGATGCCAAAAAACAGTTTACGTTCCATTGTTTTGAATCGTTCGTGACTGATTTCATCATCACTCATGGCATGATAGACAAACAGGCGAGGCAGATAAAATAATCCAGCAAACCAGGTGACCATAAATATAAGGTGTAACGCTTTTAACCAGAGCATGAGCTTATCCTTGTAATAGTTTTTTTATACGATGTTTCATATCATTAATGTCAAATTCACCCGTATTTTTTTTGACGATATAACCAGCGGGAGAGATTAGCAAAGTGGTTGGTGTTAATTGAACCTGACCAAAGGCATTGGCATGTTCGGCTTTTAAATCTAAAGCGACATGATAAGGCAGTTGTTTGGCTTTAGTCATTGCTACCACGTGACTGGGTGGGTCGTAATACATGGCAACTGCAATGATCTCTAAACCTTTTGGGTGAAATTGTTGATACAGCTCAATAAGGTGTGGGATTTCTTTTATGCAGCCAGGGCAATCGGTTGCCCAGAAAGTGATAATGACCGGTTTGCCTTGTAATTGAGCTAATTCAATTTTTTTTCCGGTAATGCTGGTAAAGCTTGCAGCAGGTGCAGGCGTAATACTTTTTGTTTGCCAAAGCCATAAGCTAACTATTACTAATCCTATTAGCAGAAAAAGAGTGAGAGTTTTTTTAAGCATCATCAGGCTTTGTTACGGTTTTACCTGGTTGTATATATGAATTGCAAAGGGCTCGATATAAAGGTACAGGGTTAATTAATTTTGATGTGCCTGTGGCAAAAAAAGCCGTTGCCATAAGGGGAATGAGAATTTCGTGGCTGCCTGTCATTTCCATCACAATCACAAAAGAGGTGAGGGGCGATTGCAACATGCCAGAAAAATAAGCAGTCATTGTCAGTAAAATCATTGCTGATGCTGGCGCAATAGGAAACCAGTGCGCTAAATTAACGCCAAATCCAGCGCCCGTAGCGATTGATGGAACAAAGATTCCGCTGGGAATACCGCTGAAAAAAGTGACGCAGGTCGCTAGCATTTTAAACAGGGGGAACCATGGGTCCATGGTTTCGCTACTGGTTAAAATGGCTTTGGCTTGGGAGTAACCAGTGCCAAATGAGTCTCCATTTGAATAATAGCCAAGAATGGCAATAGCTCCACCGCAAGCAAAGGCTATAACAGGTATAGAAAGATTACTTCGACTGAGTAATTTTCCTCCACTAATAATGATTTTGCTAAAAACCCCACCTAAAAAGCCACCCACTATGCCGCATAAAGGTATGGCCAACCAGCTTTGGCTCCATGGCATGATGAATGATTTATCATTAAAAAATATATAGTTATTTAACAATGCATACGCAGTAACCCCAGAAAAAACAATGGCTGTTAGTACAAGGCTGCTTATTTTTTCTTCCAGGGCGCGTCCCATTTCTTCTATGGCAAAAATAATACCAGCCAAGGGGGCGCTAAACATAGCTGCAAACCCAGCTGCACTACCGGCAAGAATCAGGCCTCTTCCCATGTAGTGTGACGGAAATTTTACGGCTTTTCCTAAAGAGGCCATAAATGAGGCGCCAACATGGACGGCAGGGCCTCCAAATCCAACGGAAGCACCTGATAATAATCCCATAATTGGAAGTAGCATTTTACCAAGGGCTATTTTTAAAGAGATGAGTCTATTTCTATCTTCTAAATTGCCTTTTATTTCAAGTGCTGTTTTAACTTGTGGGATACCGCTGCGTTCAGATCCTGGAAAAAAGCGAAAAGTAAGCCATGCGGTAAAACTTAATCCAATAGGCGCAATAATAAAATTAAACCAAGGGTATTGTTGAGAGATTGAGCGATAAGTTTCCCCTGCCCATTCACTCAATAAAGTCATTGCAACAATCAGTAAGCCAACAAAAATAGCGCCACCCCAAAAAACAAGGCGATGCTTCCAGGCGGTTAAAGAAAATAATGAAGCGGATTGTTCAGACATATTGATTTTAAAAATATAAGTAGGTCGGAAGGATGCTTAAGTTATAAGTTCCGCAACTATAATAAAATTTATATGCTGCCTTATAAAGGCATAAGTCTGAGGAGGGAGGTGTGAGCGGACTTCAGTCTGCTATATACCCAGTCAACTTTTAATGTGTCGCTAGGCCGTGTTTTTGGATGCGGTAAAGTAAAGTATCTCTGGACAGGCCTAGTAAGCGTGCTGATTGACTACGGTTACCATTAGTGCGAGCTAAGGCTTGATGAATCATATCGGCTTCCAGGTTATCTAAATGTAAACCCAGTTCAGGCAAAATAAAGGTTGAATTGTCCGGTGCAGAAATGCAGCTGCTAAATTCGTGAGGAAGGTTTTCAGGTTCGATAGTTTGACCGGCTAAAAGAATGCTTAGTCGTTCGCATAAATTACGTAATTCACGAATGTTACCTGGCCAGCTGTAGCCGCGTAATGCTTTAAATGTACGCTTGCTAAATTTAGGTGTAACAATAGAGTGACTAGCAGAAAACTGAGCTAAGAAATGTTTAACCAATGATTCAATATCTTCAGTTCGTTGTTTTAATGAAGGTAATTCAATTGGAATAACATTTAAACGAAAGTAGAGATCTTGACGAAAATCACCGGCCGCAATTTGTTTGTTAAGGTCTGCATTGGTTGCAGCAATAACACGTACGTTAGAAATATACGGTTTTGTTTCCCCAACGGCCAAACACTCGCCAGACTCTAAAAAGCGTAGTAGCTTTGTTTGGATGCTCATGGGTAATGAGTTGATCTCATCCAGGAATAAAGTGCCACCATCAGCCGCTTGAAATAATCCCTGTTTATTAGCAATTGCACCTGTAAATGAACCTTTCTTATGGCCAAATAATTCAGACTCAATTAAACCCTCAGGCAGCGCGGCACAATTTAATGTGATAAATGCTTTGTTTGCCCTATTGCTATCTTTTTGGATAGCCGTGGCTAACATTTCTTTACCCGTTCCTGTTTCGCCTTTAATTAAAACAGTTACGTCTGTAGAGGCAACGATTTTTGCGCTACGGATTAGCGATTCAAATGCTGGGGATTGACCAATGTTTGAACTGAAATGATCCATAGTATTTGCTCTCTATATCAAAAGGTTAAAGCTAAATATGCTGTAAACGCATGGGGTTAAACTCAGGAAAAACAGCAATTAAGGCAATGAATACTAAAAGTAATCCAACGATTTGCTTAAAGCGTTTTATTCTGGATAGCTTGGTTAATGTGTCTGTCATTATACCGACTCCTATCACGGCAGGTAAAGTCCCTAAGCCAAATGCAAGCATAGTCAAAGCGCTTTTAAATGGATCGCCTGCTGTTGCAGCCAGAGCCAATGCGGCATAGACCAGTCCACAAGGAAGCCAGCCCCAAACCATGCCGAATAAGTAAGCGTGAAAACGCGTGCTAACAGGGATCAATTTACGACCAAAAGGCTCAATTAATTTCCAAAACCGAGATCCGGCTTTTTCAATATAGGCAAAGCGAGGGAACCAGCCAGCAATATAAAGTCCTGCACCTGTCATTATGATGGCAGAGACTATTTGTAATGCCCTGTGTCCATGTTCTGTGCCTAAAGGTAAGGTGAGTAATGTGCTTGCAAACCCCAGTAATAATCCTGCCAGTGTATAGCTAAATATACGTCCAATATTGTAACTAAGGACGTAAGGAAATAAGGTGGATTTTTTGCTTCTAATTTCGGGTTTTAAGCTGAGTGTCAGTGTGCCAATAATAGATCCACACATACCAATGCAGTGGATGCTACTGAATAGACCCATGGCAAAAGCGGCGAAATAAGATGCGTTAAATAAGAGATGAAATTCCATAAGTTCCGCAGATTATCACATCATGTTAAGGATAGATAGAATTAGGTTTGGATTGAATGAAACTAGAAATATGAATTGAGTGATATGACGTATTAATTTTGTGTTATATAACATAGTTTAATTAATTGCTGGGGTGGTTGTTTTTGTAACGCATTGATATTTTTATTGTAAATTAGTTGGAATAGAATATGCTTATATAATTATGGTTTAATTAATATGGAGAGGGAACAATTGAATACAAAACTTAGTTTAGCTATTGCCAGCGCATTAGCTATTCCACTGCAGGTAGCAGCAGAACATGAACAACTGCCAACGATTGTTGTAGAAGGTAGTGCAATGCGTGCGGGTACTTTTGGTACAGCACCAGATTCATCAGGGTTAAAAGATACGGCATCATTATTAAAACGTGTGCCTGGTGCAAACGTAAACCGTAATGGTCCTTTAACCGGGATTGCTTCATATAGAGGCATGTTTGGTAACCGTATCAATATCTCTATTGACGGCGCAAATATGAAAGAAGTCGGTCCAAACAGTATGGATCCACCGTTAAGTCATATTCCAGCACCTTTGACTGGTAAATTAACAGTTCATAGAGGTATTGCCCCTGTGAGCAGCGGAATTGAATCGTTTGGTGGTTCAATGCATGCAGAGTCTAAAAAAGGCCGTTTTGCAGAAGGTGATGGTATAGAAACCAGTGGTACCGCATCTATGGGATATGGTTCTGTTGATGATGGGCACTATGGTGCGATTTTAGGTGCGGTTGCTAATAAAAACCACAAGTTGTATTTAAGTGGTAGTAAAGAGCAAGGCCGTGATTACAAAATAAAAGATAACGAAAAGCAAGAAAATACCCGTTATGACCGAGAAGCTTTTACTGCGGGATATGGCTATCAGCGTGAAGGTCATGAGTTTGGTATTAATTACAGCAATAATAATACCGGGCATACGGGGACACCTGCATTACCAATGGATATTGTTTATGTAAGAGGTGGTTTGTATGATGCTAATTATAAATGGGATTTAGGTGACGGTTACAAGCTAAAAACCAATGTGTTTTATCAAAAAATGCGTCATTGGATGGATAATAATACTTTACGTGATTTAATGATGGGTATGAATCCAATGTCAAATCGCACTGAGGTTGAGGCTGGTGGGATTGATCTAGCTGTTGATATGCCATTGTTTGATGGTATCTTAACAGTAGGTGTGAATGGAGATCAGTCAAATCATGATGCCAATAGTGCTATGGATATGGGCATGATGGGAACGGTAACAACAAATTTCTTTAATGGTGTTGAAAGAGATCGTTATTCTGTATTTACTGAATGGACTGGTGATATTGCTGAGGATCTGGTTTTAGAATTAGGTGCAAGATATACGCATACATGGTCAGATGCTGGTGAAGCGAGCACTTCAACTATGATGAACCCAGCAATGAACCCTAATCTTCAAGCTGATTTAGTCGCATTTAATAATGCTGATAGAAAGCGAAATTTTAATGAAGTCGATTTGGCTGCTGTTTTGCGTTATAACGTCTCATCTGAATTAGATGTAGAAGTTGGCTTGGCTAGAAAAAATCGTGCACCTACTTATCAAGAATTATATTTATGGACAAATAATAGAGCTGTTGGTGGCTTTGCTGATGGAAGTACATATATTGGTGATTTAAACCTGGATCACGAAACTTCCTATCAATTTGATTTGGGTTTTGATTGGCATAATGAAAATGCCTATGTCGCCCCCAGATTCTTCTACCAATATGTAGATGATTATATTCAAGGTGAAGTAACTTCAAGAGGAATGGCAAGTAACCCCATTTTGCAATGGAGTAATATCCAAGCTCAGTTTTATGGGGTCGATTTAGAAACAGGTTACACGATTACTGATAACTGGCGTGTAGATGCCGGATTGAATTATGTTCGTGGTGAACGTGTTAATGC
>DAOWHF010000276.1:0-3958 GCA_030641565.1 Methylomarinum sp. | reverse complement strand
GTAACACCACAGCTTCAGGCTGATGTGTCTCTACCGCTGCAATAATTGGTTCAAAATCACCATGCGGATCACCGGCAAATAAAATTCTATTTTCGTCAGACATTAATTAGCGATTCCATTATTTTCAATTAAACCATGTTGGTTTCAGTACTGAGTTGGCCTTAAAGTAATCAGATAATGCCTTTAGCCTTGATGTAACAACGTGAAATCAAGGTTTCTTTTCCATCTATTCCTTGATTCCGCTACACTGCATCAAGGCTACATTGACTTATCAACCATCATATTGCCAATTAAACGTTGTTACAATACGACTAAACACTTCATCTAATGGTGCTTTAAGCTCAATATTTTCATTTGTTACAGGGTGCTGAAAGCTTAAACCCACTGCGGCTAATAATAGCTGCTGACAATCAAATTGCTTTCTAAAAAAGTCATTATGCTTACCATCTCCGTGAGAGGTATCCCCCACAATAGGATGAAAAATATGCTTTAGATGACGACGTAACTGATGTTTTCTACCTGTCTTTGGCGATAAAGACAACAATGAATAACGGCTGCTTGGGTATCGACCAACTGCATAGGGTAATTCTACTGTATTAAGCCGTTGGTAATGCGTTATTGCATCTTGAGCAGGCTTGTCTTGATTTGCTTTAGCATCGGTCATTTTATCCAGCTGTTCCCTTAATGGATAATCAATAATGTCAGATTCTAGTGTATAGCCCCTAACCACTGCTAAATACTGTTTTTCTATTGATTTACTGGCAAAGCTCTCCATCATTTCTCGAGCTGTTTCTGAATCTAAAGCAAATATTAAAACTCCAGCAGTAGGCTTATCTAGACGGTGTACGGGGAAAACCTTTTTGCCTATCTGATCTCTTAATAGTTGTACTGCGAAACGCGTTTCGTGCCTGTCTATATTGCTTCGGTGAACTAACAACCCTGCGGGTTTATTAATCGCCACCAAATAGTCATCCTGATAAAGTATTTCCAACATGTTTAATTTGATTTTCTGTCGATAAGATCAATTGCATTTTATTAACGCGTGAAAGTTTTTTTATTTCTATTTCACGCTTACTGGCTGAGCTTCTATCATGTCCACTTTCTTGATAAACTAGCTGCTTGGGTTTGCGTCCTCTAAAATATTTTGCGCCTTTTTGTGTTTCATGTTGTGTGTATCGTTTTTCCACATCGGTACTTATACCCGTATAAAGCGATCCATCAGTACAGTGGATCATATATACAAACCAGCCACTCAAACTCTATTACTCCTTTTTAGGCCCTACTTTTAAATTGAAAGCCACTGCACTTGCTAAGGCGACAACGATATAAGCATAGCGAGAAACGAACATCAAAACACCATCTCGACTATGCATTGCAGCATCTTTAATACTTGGGTTGACAAAATATGTCCAAACTAAAGAAACCACAAAATAAATACAAAAACCAGCTATCGCCCATTGCACAGGATTTCTACCAAATCCTGGTGCCGAGTGATAAAACCACACTAAAATAAAAATAGCTGCTATTGAACCAATAATCATGACATTTCCCCTGTAAGATAGACTCTGAATATAATAATACCTGTTTACGCAATTTATTACCGCCCTTTTACACTTTTTAAACCCGTGCTAAAAAAGAATATCTCCAGCAATAAAATCTTTACTATTGGCTCCCTTTACCAGTGGGCTTTAGCTAGCTGTGTTATTATCACTTTACCCTTAGTGTTTGCTGTTATTTTTACTGTGATTGAGGTTACCAATTACACAGAACAAAGTCAGAGAACTTTGTTTCAAACAGTTAATACCACCGAAAGCAGCCGCTTGATTCTCAACCGACTGATCTCAATGGAACGTAGCATCCGGCAATTTCAAGTACTCAATGAACCCGAGCTTTTTAGTGCTTATCAAGATCATCGCACCCGTTTTTTAGATATTTTAATGTCACTCAAAATTCAAGGACAAGATCCTGTCTTAGTCAAAAAACTTGAGCACCTACAACTTGATGAAAACCAGCTATATCAAATCATCTTATTTAAATATAAAACCCCTCCATTAACGGGGGCCGATTTAAATGCATTTGATCCATTATCCACTCAAGCAAGATTACTACTTTCTGAGGGTGAAAAAAGAGTTGCTCTAGAGGCAACTGCTTTATCGGCAATTGCTAAAAATGTGCAAGAAAAGCTCATTTATTCTGCTTTGGCGAGTATCCCTTTAGCCTTGTTATTTGGTTTAATATTTGTTCATTTATTACTTCGCCCGATAAAAAAAATCAGTCTGGCTATTCGCAATTTAGGAGAAGTGGGATTTGAGCAGCCTATCTCTATCAAAGGCCCTCAAGATTTAGTGGAACTAGGGGTACACCTTGAATGGCTAAGACAAAGACTTAATCAATTAGAAGATGAAAAACAACAATTCATAATGAATATCTCTCATGAGCTTAAAACACCCATGGCGACATTAAAGGAAGGCACAGATTTATTAGCCGAAAATGTGGTTGGTGAACTGAATGCCGAACAACAAGAAATTATTCAATTAATGGAATTAAGTAACATCACCCTTTACGACTTAGTGGCAAATTTACTGGAATACCAAAAAATTATTTATACTAAAGCTGACTTGGATTTATCTGTTTTTGAGTTAAACACACTGATTGATCGCATCATTAAAGACTATCAACTGCCTCTTAAATCAAAAAATATCACCTTAAAAAGCAATCTTAATATTTTTTATATTAGAGCTGATTACGACAAACTAAAAATCATTATTAGTAATGTATTTTCAAATGCACTTAAATTTTCACCACAAAATGGCACAATAGGTTTAACCTTGTCTGACCACGACCACTTAATCCAACTCAATATAGAAGACCAAGGCCTAGGCATACCCAAGAACATTCAACCTTTAATTTTTGACGATTTTTATCAAGGCAGCTCACCTCAAGCATGGACAATTAAAGGCTCTGGCTTGGGGCTTGCTCTGGTTAAGCATTACCTTGAGGTACACAATGGCTCCATTACACTATTAAAACCCAATAAAAAATATTGTGGTGCCCGGTTTTCTTTGCTCTTACCAAAAAATATGGAAACATAGAATGCAACGCTTGTTTAAACTGCTTTTTTTATCTGTTATTTTGGGTTGCCAAGGCTGTCAAATGTTATCTCAATATTTGCCACACTCAATAACACCCGAGCCATTAGAGGCCGCCCCCGATCTAACTGCTCAGTTGTTCAGTCAAGGCATGGAATATGAAAAGTTAACGCGCCCTAAGAAAAAAGATCAATGCAAGTCATTAAAACAGAGCTACAAAAATGATCACAACTGGCAAGACGCTTGGTTGCTCGCATACTCATCAAATAACGAATATAACTGTACAAGCATAAAAGAAAAATTACGTCTATTAAAGCTCATTCAAACTACACCAGACCTCAATCCCCAACTATTATGGCTAAACAATAATCAAATTAACTTACTTAATAAACTTCAAAAGCTTCAAAGCAAAGTCAATAAATTTCAGAGAAAAAACTATCATTTAAAAAAACAGCTTAATGAGGCAGAAATACAATTACAACAAGTCATTTCTAAAATACAAGCACTAAAAGAGATAGAAACAAATATTAATAAAAAACTAGATGACGAACATAGTAATGGACACTAATTTGCAAGGACATAAAATTTTATTGGTGGATGATGACCCTAGCCTGCTTAAACTGCTCGCTGTCCGTCTAAGAGCTACAGGGCTTGAAATTGAAACAGTAGAAAGTGCAGAACAAGCCATTTCTCTCATTCCTAGCTTTCTACCCCAATTAGTCATTACTGATTTAAGAATGGATGACATGGATGGGCTGGCATTATTTGATCACATACAACAACAATACCCCAACTTACCGGTCATTATTCTTACTGCACATGGCACTATAAAAGAAGCCGTATCCGCTACTCGCCAAGGTGTTTTTGGC
>DAOWHF010000197.1:0-10596 GCA_030641565.1 Methylomarinum sp. | reverse complement strand
TACATTGACAAACAACATGACATCACCACCGGTTGCAATAGCTGCAACGATAATACCAATGCCTAATAAAAAACCAACTAAGGATGCTATATCCACTTTAACCCTCTTTTTTAGTACGAAAAATCAGTCCCTACTAATGGAAACCATTTAACTTTCGTGTCTTGTGTATACTCCGCGCGGCCAAGTTTTCGGTTTTCTATTGGCTGATTTTTGCTAATAGCTGCGTTGCTGAAATAGTTGCGTAGCTTGCTATGCGCCTATTTCAGTGCCTTGCTCTCAACAAAAATTAACTCAAGATAAAAGCCGAAAACTTAACCGCGCGGAGTATACCAAATTTCAGTCAACCTAAGCTTTAAACGAATTAAGTTTAAACTGTCTATTTTCCTTGTTTCTTTTGTATCTTTATGCGAACTATAAAGCACAACAAGTAAACATTATTCTATCGCTAGATAATTTTAGCTGATGTCCAAGATTTAATCTTTTAAAAATCCTCCTAAAATCAAACAATCAGGTATTATCTTTTCTTTTTATCAAAAAATATCGATGAACCATCCAGAGTTTCCATCAAGCAACAATCTAATCTATTTAAACCATGCCGCTGTTGCACCTTGGCCAAAAAGAACCTCAGAAGCGGTTAAAGCCTTTGCAGAGCAAAATGCCATGTATGGCTCACATTATTATTTAGATTGGTTAAAAAAAGAATCTGAAATTCGCAGCCAGTTAAAAACATTACTTAATGCTGCTTCCACAGATGATATTGCGCTGGTTAAAAACACATCGGAAGCCATTTCTTTTGTTGCTTATGGGTTAAACTGGAACAAAGGTGACAATATCGTCAGTAGTGATGAAGAATTCCCTTCCAACCGTATTCCTTGGGAGTCGCTTGCTGACCAAGGCGTAGAATTTAAACAAGCTAATCTGTTATCAAAAGCAACACCTGAAGAAGCTTTATTTTCACTGGTTGATTCTAATACTCGCTTAATAACGATTAGTTCAATTCAGTTTGCTTCTGGCTTGCGCATGGACTTAGAAAAAATAGGGCAATTTTGTAAAGAAAACAACATTCTCTTTTGTATAGATGCAATTCAAAGCTTAGGCGCAGTCGAGTTTGATGTACAAGCCTATCAAGCTGACTTTGTTATGGCTGATGGACACAAATGGATGTTTGGGCCAGAAGGATTAGGGGTATTTTACACTAATCCCGAATCCCGCTCAAAGCTCAAACTGACTCAATACGGCTGGCACATGATGGAGAATATCCATAACTATGAAAATAAGCCCTGGGCAATCCATCCAACAGCTCAACGTTTTGAGTGTGGAAGCCCTAATATGCTAGGTATTCATGCCTGGTCTGCAAGCCTGTCCTTGTTACTGGAAACAGGCATGAAGAGTATTGAGTCACGCGTCATTGAAAATGCTGAGTATTTAATGCATAAAATCAATACGCATAGCAAACTGACACTGTTAAATGATCAACAGGCTAAATTAAAATCAGGTATTGTGCTATTTAAACACTCAACTATCGACAATAATCGCCTTTATAAGCACTTACAGGATAACGGTGTTGTTTGTGCCTTAAGAGGCGGTGGCATTCGCTTCTCACCCCACTTTTATCACACTAAAAAGCAATTAGATCGTGCGATTGAAATTATTGATTTAATTTGAACAAGGCATTGAAATTGTCCGTAGAAAGACGGGCAATTTCTTCCACAGTCACACCTCTTAACTCAGCCAAGTGCTCCGCTACATATCGCACATATGTTGGGTAATTAGGTTTCCCTCTAAAAGGTACTGGTGCTAAATAAGGCGAGTCTGTTTCAATTAAAAATCGATCAGCAGGCACTTTTTTTGCAACCTCTTTAATCGCCTGTGCATTTTTAAAAGTGACAATGCCAGAAAATGAAATATAAAACCCTAAATCCAAGGCTTTTACTGCATAGTCCCAATCTTCAGTAAAGCAATGAATAATGCCACCAACTTGATCTGCACCTTCATCAGCGAGCACATCTAAAGAGTCATGACCTGCTTCACGAGTATGAATGATCAGTGGTTTATTTAAAGCCTTAGCTGCTTTAATATGATTTCTAAAACGTTGATGTTGCCATTCCAGATCACCTTCACTACGAAAATAATCCAACCCTGTCTCACCAATGGCAATAACCTTTTTATTGCTACCTAAGGCAATTAATTCTTCAGCACTAGGATCTTGCCCTTCCTTAATATTTGGATGCACACCTACTGACAGTGAAATAGAAGGATAATTCTCTACCAGCTTAGACATAGCAGGGTATGACTCCAAATCGATCGCTATGCACAGCATGTGATCAATTTTACTGTTTTCAGCCTCCTTCATAAAAAGGCTAAAATCATTTTGATACGGAGCCAGATCGATACGATCTAGATGACAATGGGAATCTATAAACATTTCAATAAGAATTAATAGCTCAATACCGCTCTACAGAGCGGCATAAGTCGGTTAAAAAAGGAAGGGAAGATTTGTGTCTTTAAGCTAAACTAGTAATATAGGATGTGTGCTAAGGAACGAAACGCATCTTTCGGTGTGATGCGCTTCCTATCGTCAGGTACATCCTAGATATTTAGCTTAAGACTTTATTACATCGTATGAGTAGGGCTATCAGACTCTAAGGCCCCTGCAAGGTAAGTTTCTATTTTATTGCGAGCAGCTCCACCATCTTGATCACTGAATTGAACACCAACACCTGCTGCACGATAACCCTCTGCACCTGCAGGTGTTTTCCAGATAATTTTACCCGCAATAGGCAGTCTTTCAGTTTCATCCATTAAATTAAGCAACATAAAAACCTCTTCACCCATCTCATATTCACGTTTAGTCGGAATAAATAAGCCGCCATTAGTTACAAAGGGCATGTAGGCGGCATAAAGTGCTTTTTTTTCTTTGATTGAAAGAGATAATATACCTTGTCTTGGAGCTGCTGATTCTGCCATTATTTTATCTGCTATTAAGTTTTGACCATTGTATTAAGATTTCTTCAAACATCAATTGTTTATTCAACTGGGTATCGAATCTTTGCTGACTAAGCAACAATAAATCATAATATTTATACATATCCTTTAAGTCTAGCTGCTCAACTTTTTCTTGCAAGTGCTTAACTAAATCAGAATTAATAATTTTTACAGCCTGCTTATCATAAGCTAGCTTTATCATATCTGCCACCCAGCTTATCAGCCAAAACAGCAATAGATCAATCTCTTCTCTCTCGAGCTTATACCACTGCTCAGCTAATGTAATAAGGTTTTCATCTGAAGCTGCAAGCGCCATCCAATGATTAAAACATTCAGTTCTTAATTGTAAAACAGACGACTCTGTCAACTGCTTTGCTAATAAGGGCGCTCCTTGCGACAAACTCAACAATAAATCCGCATTCTCAGAGATACCTTGCTGTTTTAACCATGTTTTCACCAGCCCTTGATCAGGTTCTGAAACAAGTAACTTTTGACAGCGACTACGTATTGTTGCGGGTAGCTTAGAGGGCTTATCCGTTATAAGAATAAGGCATGTACGTTCGGTTGGTTCTTCCAGGTATTTTAAAAACGCATTAGCCGAAGCATTATTCAAGCTATCCGCAGGATTAATAACCACCACTCGATGACTTTCAAACTGTGGTTTTAATGCTAACTTTGTAGTTAATTGACGGATAACCGCAATACCAATGGCTTTACCCGGCTCTTCAGGCTCAATAGCAATATAATCAGGATGAGTACCGGCATTAAACAAAGTACAACTCTGGCATTTTCCACAAGCCACACCAGTAGCAAGTACGTCCATACATAACAATGATTGAGAAAAATACTCAGCTAGCTGTTGTTTCCCATAACCTTTATTTCCAATGATTAAAAGAGCCTGCGGAATACGGTTTTGGTTTATATATTGCCTTAACTGAGACCCGCTTTCTTGTAACCAAGGAAATGATTGATCTATCGTTTCCATCACAAGTTAATCAATCGCTCAATTTCAGCATTTATTTCAGCCTGCACCTTAACAAGCGATTGCGCAGCATTAATAGTTTTAATTATCTGAGGGTTTTGATGAGCACGCTGTAAATAACTAGCTCTCACTCTTTCAAAGAAGGCCTGTTTTTCTGATTCAAAGCGGTCTAGCGCCCCGCGCTTATTAGCCCGTTCCATACCAACTGTAATCGGGGCATCTAGCAACAATGTTAAGTCTGGTCTTAAATCACCCTGAACATTACTTTCCAACCATTCAACCATGCTTAGGCTCATGCCTCTACCACCGCATTGATACGCATAAGTGCTATCGGTAAAACGGTCACATAACACCCAATATCCCTGTGCTAAAGCAGGGTTAATCACATGATGTATATGTTGTGCTCTGGCTGCAAACATTAATAATAACTCAGTTGAATCAGCCACCGACTCATCCCTATTCTCTAATAATAATTGACGTATTTCTTCAGCAAAATCAGTTCCTCCTGGCTCTCGTGTAACAACAACCGTTTTACCTGTATCTTCTAGTAACTGCCGAATAAAAGCCAAGTTAGTTGACTTCCCAACACCCTCGCCACCTTCTAGAGTAATAAATAACCCTTGTTTCATCGCTTTCTCTGATATTTATTAACCGCATTATTATGCGCTCTTAAGGTAGACGAAAACACATGACTACCATCGCCTCTTGCAACAAAATACAGTGATTTTCCTTTTGTCGGATGTAACACCGCTCGAATAGCTTCTTCACCAGGCATAGCAATAGGCGTGGGAGGCAAGCCTTTAATAACATAGGTATTATAAGGCGTAGGATGTCTTAAATCTTTATATCTAATATTACCTTTATAGCTGTCACCCATGCCATAAATGACGGTAGGATCAGTTTGTAGCAACATGCCTTTTTTAAGTCTGCGAGTAAAAACCCCTGCAATTTGTGGACGCTCGACAGCTGCTCCCGTTTCTTTTTCAACAATAGACGCCAAAATCAACGCTTGATAAGCACTATTTAAAGGTAAGCCAGCTTCCTTATTACTCCATTCCTTATTTAAAACCAGCTGCATTTTATTATAAGCTGTTTTTAACAACGCAATATCTGTGGTGTTTTTATCAAAAAAATAAGTGTCGGGAAAAAACAAACCTTCGGGATGTTTATCGCTAACACCTAGTTCAGTCATAATGCTTTGATAATCAATAGACTCAAACGTTTTATCAATATGAGGATTATTTTGAATCGCTTCCAATATTTGTTTAAAACTCCAGCCTTCGGGAAAAGTAATAGAGTATTGTCGTGGTTTGCCTTCAACGAATACGGCTAAAACTTCCGGCATATTAAGCCCTGCCTTTAACTCGTACTCACCCGCTTTAAGCTTATTAGTGACTTTATTTTTATAAGCAATTAACTTAAACCAGATAGGCTTAATCGTAATCTGCTGATCAAGTAACTTATTAGTAATACGATTAAAACTATCGCCTTTTTTTATCTCTATGATACGAGATTTTTCAAGCACAACGGGTGCTGTGAGTGCAATATTATATTCATTCCACAACCAAACTAAAGTGATACTCACCAATAATAAGAAAGTAGCCGTAACCTTAGCAATCATAAATTTCCTGTTGTTTAAAATCTAAAAACATCGCCTGTAATTTACGGGTTAATAAACCGACCTTATAGTGTTTGTCTTCTATTTGTTTAACTGGCCAGATACCAATAATTGAATTACTTACAAACAGTTCATCAGCACTATAAACCTCATCTATACTGATTGTTTTTTCAACGACCGGAATTTGATGTGTATTTGCTAACTGAATGATAATATCCCTTAAAATCCCTTTAACACCACACTGAGTAATTTCTGGCGTATATAAACAATTATCTTTAACCAGAAAAACATTACTCATAGTACCCTCAATCACTTGACCATTAATATCCAGCATTAAGCCTTCTTGAATCTCTGAGGTATCCCATTCCGCACGAGCAAGGACTTGCTCTAGACGATTCATATGCTTAATTCCAGCAAGACTTGGGTTTAATCCCAAACGCGCATGACAAATTCGAATATTTATCCCCTGCTCTTTAAAACTTTCGGGATAATCGGGATAAGGATGGAGAGAGAAAAGGCGTGTTGTTTGTATATCATCGGGCTGACGATAACCGCGTCCCCCAGAACCACGGGTGACCATCAATTTCAAAACAGCGTGTTTAGAGCCTTGAGAAAGCTGAAAAGCTTCTTTTTTGAGTGTTGTAATGTCAGGTGTAGGTATCAACAATCTTTGGCAGCCTGTATCAAGTCGCTGTAAATGTTGATTTAAAAAGACAGGGGTTTCATTTACTATTTCAATGGTTTCAAATAAACCATCGCCATATTGAAACCCCCGGTCTGAAAATTCTATACAGCGTTTACTTTCACCATTGAGTAGGTACATATGCAAACACTGTGATTTCGTGTTATTCGTAACGCTTAAAAACTAATGTACCGTTAGTTCCACCAAAGCCAAATGAATTGGAAATAGCCACATCAATTTTCATTTCTCTTGCTGTGTTAGGCACATAATCCAGATCACATTCTGGGTCAGGTGTTTCCAAGTTAATTGTAGGTGGTGCAATTTGATTTTTAATTGTTAAGGCAGACAGAACAGCTTCAATACCACCAGCAGCACCTAACAAATGACCAATCATTGATTTAGTTGAACTAACTGCAACATTGTAAGCATGATCACCTAATGCAGCTTTCATTGCTTGAGTTTCACCTAAATCACCAGCAGGTGTCGAGGTACCATGTGCATTAATATAATCCACTTGATCTGCATTTAAACCTGCATCACGTAAAGCATTTCTCATACAACGTGCTGCACCTTCACCACCGACTGAAGGGGTAGTCATGTGATATGCATCACCACTCATACCATAACCAACAACTTCAGCATAAATTTTAGCACCACGTGCTTTGGCATGTTCTAGTTCTTCAAGAACCACAACACCCGAACCATCGCTCAATACAAAGCCATCACGATCTTTATCCCAAGGGCGACTTGCCGCTTGAGGATCATCATTTCTACGTGACAAGGCTTTAGCAGATGAAAATCCACCCATTGCAGTTGGCGATGTTGTACAACGCTCCGCACCACCAGCAATCATCACATCAGCATCACCGTATTTAATTAATCGTGCGGCATCACCAATATTATGAGTCCCAGTTGTACAGGCTGTCACAATAGCAAAATTGGGGCCCTTTAAACCATATTTAATGGAAAGGTTCCCTGAAATCATATTGATAATATTACCTGGAACAAAAAATGGAGATATTCTACGTGGTCCACTTTTTTCATAAGTCGCATAACATTCTTCAATGCCTGTTACACCACCAATGCCCGCCCCTATTGCAACACCAATACGTTCAGCATTATCTTCAGTTACTTCTAAACCAGAATCTTCAATCGCTTGACAGCCAGCGGCTATACCATATTGAATGAAACCATCCATTCTTTTTGCATCTTTGGCTGGAATATATTCAGTGACATCAAAATTCCTAATAACACCACCAAATGTGGTTGCAAAAGGTGAAATATCAAATGAATCAATTGGACTGATACCACTTTTGCCGTTAATAATACCATCCCAGGTATCTGCAACATTATTGGCTAAAGGCGTAACTGCACCTAAACCAGTGATGACAACTCGACGTGTACTCAAAGTAATGACCCGTTAGAAAAATATAAAATATTGGGGGAAGGGAGAGACTAAAACTATTAGAATTTTGTTCCAGTGGATGAGAACACATCCACTAGAACATCAATCAATTATAGATTTGTATTAATATAATCAATCGCTAACTGAACTGTCGTAATTTTTTCAGCTTCTTCGTCTGGAATTTCACATTCAAATTCTTCTTCAAGCGCCATGACAAGCTCTACTGTATCTAAAGAATCAGCACCAAGATCATCAACAAAAGATGCGTCGTTAGCTATATCATCTTTAACACCTAACTGTTCTGCAACAATCTTTTTTACGCGTTCTTCAATGTTACTCATTTTTATTATCCTCAACAAAGAAAGTGGTCTTTTAAAGACACTTACTGTTTTTTATTAATATTTATTAGAAGTTCTGTCTCTGGCTACCCCAGACGACTGAGTGGAATTATACTTTATATTACAACAATGTCACAACACTATGACATAAACATGCCACCATTAACGTGAATTGTTTCGCCTGTCACATAAGATGCGCCATCAGATGCCAAAAATGAAACGGCATGGGCAATTTCTTTTGGATCACCTAATCTACCTAATGCAATTGAACCCAAAAGTGCATTTTTATGCTCATCTGCTAACTCTTTAGTCATATCGGTATCAATAAAACCTGGAGCAACAGTATTAACGGTTATATTACGTGAACCAACTTCTTTAGCCATAGATTTTGCAAATCCAA
Organism: Methylomarinum sp.; assembly: GCA_030641565.1. GTDB lineage: Bacteria > Pseudomonadota > Gammaproteobacteria > Methylococcales > Methylomonadaceae > QPIN01. Next base: position 2,186 of record DAOWHF010000197.1, on the reverse strand, counting down.
CCATGCCTGCTTTAGATGCCGCATAATTTGTTTGACCTGCATTACCTGTAGCACCAACAACTGAAGAAATATTAATAATTCTACCAGTTTTTGCCTTCATCATGCCTCGCAACACCGCCTTACTCATGCGAAAAATAGAGGTTAAGTTGGTATTGATAATATCATCCCATTCGTCATCTTTCATACGCATCAATAAATTGTCGCGCGTTATACCTGCATTGTTAACCAATACAGCTGGTGCCGCATAATCTTCAGCAATTTGCTTGATAACTTCAGCAATGGATTCAGCATCAGCAACATTTAATTTCAAACCTTTACCATTTTCAGCTAAATACTCAGAAATCGAATCAGCGCCTTTATCACTGGTTGCAGTACCAATAACAAAAAAACCATCTACTATTAACTGCTCTGCAATTGCACGCCCTATTCCACGACTTGCCCCTGTTACTAATGCTACTTTCTTATCCATTTAATTGCTCCAACACTTTTTCTAATGTTGCTGGATCATACATCGTCATATGACCAGCTTCTTTAACAATACGCTTATTAAGCCCCATCAAAACCTTACCAGGCCCGCATTCCACAAAGTGAGTAACACCTTGATCATGCATATACTTAATACCATCAACCCAACGAACAGGCTTAAACAGTTGTTCCTTTAACGCATTTCGAATCACTTCAACCGCATTATGTGATGCCACATCAACATTATGGATTAAGGTCATCTTAGGAATGTCCATTTCAATTTCTTGAAGCATTACATCCAGTTTTTCTGCTGCCGATTCCATTAGCGCACAATGAGATGGCACACTCACGGGTAACTTTAATGCCCTTTTGGCACCCGCCTCTTTTGCTGCACTCATTGCTCTTTCAACGGCTGCATCATGTCCGGCAATGACAACTTGCCCCGGTGCATTAAAATTAACTGCAGAAACCACTTCATTTTCAGCGCTATCAGCACAAACCTTAACCACCAAATGATCTTCTAAGCCAATAATAGCTGCCATTGCTCCGACACCGACAGGGACAGCCTCTTGCATCAACCTGCCTCGCTCAGCAACCAATAAAACAGCATCTTCAAACTTCATTGCGCCTGAGTTGACTAGCGCAGTGTATTCACCCAAGCTATGACCAGCCATCCAGGCGGGTCTTATACTTGATTGCTCACACCAAACACGCCACATAGCCACCCCAGCCGTTAACATTGCTGGCTGTGTATTGTGTGTCTGATTCAAGTCCTCTACAGACCCTTGCTGAACCATTTTCCACAAATCAAAATCCAAGCAATCTGAAGCTTGCTCAAATGTTTCTTTAACCAACGGAAAAGTCTCTGCCATTTCAGACAACATTCCAATGGATTGAGATCCCTGCCCAGGAAATACAAACGCTAAATTATAATTTTGCTCAGTCATGATGATTTTTTCTGTTTAAAAAAACAATCAGACCAAAGACCAAAGACCAAAGACTAAAGAAAAAGAGAACTAAACACTAACCCCGCTCTTTTACCTTTGGTCTTTCGTCTTGCGTCTTTCGCCTGCTCTTTTAATACCTAATTAATGCAGAACCCCATGTAAAACCAGCGCCAAAGGCTTCTAGCAGTACAATTTGTCCTCGCTGAATTCGCCCATCTCTTACCGCTTCATTAAACGCTAACAAAACTGAAGCAGATGATGTATTCCCTTGGTTTTCCAATGTCAGAACCACCTGGTCCATAGACATTTTTAACTTTTTAGCCGTTGCTGCGATAATTCGGGTATTCGCTTGATGCGGTACCAGCCAATCGACATCAGACTTATCCAGTCCATTTGCTTCTAAGGTTTCATCAACGATACGCCCTAATGTATTGACGGCAACTTTAAATACTTCATTGCCTCGCATATTAATATAGCCAGGCTCATCTTTAGCCGAATCTGCGGCTGCTTGTGGATTTGGACAATAAAGCAAATCTTCAAAACCGCCATCCGAATGAATATGCGTTGATAAAATACCAGATTCTTCTGATGACTCTAAAAGCACAGCACCCGCCCCATCACCAAACAAAATACAGGTACCTCTATCTGTCCAGTCAACTAAACGGGAGCAAATTTCAGAACCAACCACTAATACTTTATTAGCTGCACCCGACTTTATATATTGATCAGCAATACTCATTGCAAAGATAGAACCAGAACACGCAGCTTGCACAT
>DAOWHF010000139.1:0-3991 GCA_030641565.1 Methylomarinum sp. | reverse complement strand
CGGGTAGCATCAGCTCTTACGCTGTAGCCTTTATTACTGATATGGTTTACTAACTTTAATTGATGTGCTTTTGCTTGAGTAGAAATGAGTTGAATAGATTCGTGTAGCAGTGTGTCAATGGATATGTCATCCATGACTATTTCCATTTGATTCGCTTCAATTTTTATTAGATCGAGTACTTCGGTAATCAGGTTTAATAAATGATGGCTGGCAACCATAATTTCATGGACATTATCTTGGTGTTCTTTGATTAAATTTTCTGAATCCAATTCAATAAGCTGCCCAAAACCGATGATTGCGTTTAAGGGTGTGCGCAACTCATGACTCATTCGGGATAAAAACTCTGATTTGGCCTGGTTTGCCGATCTGGCTTCATTTAAGGCATTGGCTAGAAGGGTCGTGCGCTCAAGTACTTGAGCCTCTAAATTTTTAGCATGTTGTTCCAATCGATGCTTTTGCATACCGATGATATAGCCAGTAAAACTTAGAATAAAAGGCGCGCAATCAATGATCCAATGCAGGAAGTTATGCTCATGTGCTTGTTTAATGCTGAGCCAAGAAAATGGCATGTTATTGAGTGTAATATCAATAGACAATGCAGTTAATGGGAAGCAGAGACCGAAAGCAAAGCCATAGATAAGCCAGCGTAGGGATGTAGATGCCATGGTTATGTATACTTTATGTGTAAGATGACTAAATATGTTAAAGTTTTTTTGTTACAAAAGCAGAGACTTTACTAACAAAAGAGACTAATTTATGGCACTAGCGCTTTATATTTTATAGTGCGAACACGTTTTATTCAAAGGAAACTCATTCAATGACATGAGGTATAAATAATCTGAGGTATAAAAAATGTAGGTCTTAGTATGTTGATGCTTAGATTTAACTCATAAGTGCAATTCATTTTTTTATAGATTACTCAAAAAATCGCTGCAAGTACTGCCCTGTATATGAAGATTTATTTTTAGATACCTCCTCTGGCGTACCCTCTGCAACTAATGTTCCTCCACCTGTTCCGCCTTCTGGCCCCATATCGATTACCCAGTCGGCAGTTTTTACTACGTCTAGATTATGCTCAATGATAATGATGGTGTTGCCATGGTCTCGTAAGGTGTGTAGTACTGAGAGTAGTTGTTTAGTATCGTGAAAATGCAGGCCTGTGGTTGGCTCGTCTAATATATATAAGGTTTTTCCTGTATCACGCTTTGATAGTTCTTTAGCCAATTTAACGCGTTGAGCTTCACCTCCGGATAGGGTGGTGGCATTTTGTCCTAAGGTGATATAACTCAAGCCGACATCAATTAGTGTGTGTAATTTTTTTGCAAGTACTGGCACTGGGCTAAAAAATTCAGCGGCATCTTCAACCGTCATGTTAAGAATTTCGTTAATAGTTTTGCCTTTATAACGAATTTCCAGGGTTTCTCTGTTGTAGCGTTTGCCATTACAGACATCACAAGGGACAAAAATATCGGGTAAGAAGTGCATTTCCACCTTGATAACACCATCACCTTTACAGGCCTCACAGCGTCCGCCTTTTACATTAAAGCTAAAACGTCCTGGTGTGTAGCCTCGTGACCTTGCTTCATGTGTGGCTGCAAACAACTCACGCACCGGGGTAAAAATACCGGTGTAGGTCGCAGGATTAGAGCGTGGTGTTCTACCTATGGGGCTTTGGTCTATATCAACCACTTTATCCACTTGCTCTAGACCGCTAATGTCATCACAGGCGGCAGGGATACAACTGGCTTTATTGATTAAACGCGCAGCATAACGATAAAGCGTGTCGTTAACCAGAGTGGATTTACCTGAGCCTGATACTCCCGTTATACAAGTTAATAGTCCTATAGGGAAGGAGACAGTTACATTCTTTAGATTGTTGCCCTGGGCATTGTGCAGGGTAATTTGTTTCTTTTTGTTAATCGCTGTCAGAGTCTTGGGTATTTCAATCGCTTGTTTGCCAGATAAATACTGGCCTGTTAAAGAGTTAGGGTTGTTTTTAATTTCTTCAGGTGTGCCCATTGCTACGATTTCGCCACCATGAATACCCGCACCAGGGCCTATGTCGACAACATGTTGGGCAGATAATATTGCATCTTCATCGTGTTCTACTACGATAACGGTATTACCTAGGTCACGTAGGCGGAATAAAGTGTTTAACAGACGTTGATTATCACGTTGATGCAGTCCGATAGACGGCTCATCCAGCACATATAAAACGCCAACTAACCCCGCACCTATTTGACTTGCCAGTCTGATGCGTTGTGCTTCACCACCAGATAAGGTATCTGCACTTCTATCGAGTGTTAAGTAATCTAGCCCCACATTGACTAAAAACTCCAAGCGTTCTTGAATCTCTTTGTTGATTTTTTCGGCAATTTCACCACGGTGGCCGGGGAGGCGTAGTTGACTAAAAAAGTCTAAGGCTTGTTTTATTGGTAAGCTAGTTAAATCCTGTAGTGGTTTAGTGTCTATATAAACATGTCTTGCAGCCGTATTTAAACGCGCACCATGACATTGTTCACAGGTTTTTTTTGTGAGATATTTTGCAAGTTCATCCCTGACCATTTGGGATTCTGTTTCATGATAGCGCCTCTCCATGTTGACGATAATGCCTTCAAAGGGATGTGTTTTTAATTGTTTTTTTCCTGCACCTGACAAGTAGTGAAATTTTATTTTTTCAGTACCACTGCCATAAAGAATAATTTTTTGTATGTCTTTAGCTATCTCGGAAAAGGGGGCTTCGGTATCAAAATGATAGTGATCAGCTAATGCACAGATGATTTGATGATAATAGGCGTTACGTCTGTCCCAACCTCTAATAGCACCGCCAGAAAGACTAATCTCAGTATTATGAACCACTAAGTCGGGATCAAAATGTTGTCTAACCCCTAAGCCATCACAACCAGGGCATGCACCTTTGGGGTTATTAAATGAGAAAATACGCGGCTCAAGTTCTGGAATACTGTAGCCACACTGAGGGCAAGCATAACGTTCAGAGAATAAGATGGTTCTATCATCATCCATGCTTGCAGCAATAGCAATGCCATCGGTGAGTCTTAGGGTGGTTTCAAATGATTCGGATAAACGTAGGCTGATGTCATCGCGGATTTTAAAACGATCAACAATAACCTCAATGGTATGCTTCTTTTTTAAGTCCAGTGTAGGTGGCTCGTCCAGATCAAAAATTTCGCCATCAATTCTAGCGCGAATAAAACCCTGGGCGCGCAGGTCTTCCATTAACAGGATATGTTCGCCTTTACGTCCATTAACCACTGGTGCAAGTAGCATCCAGCGTTCACCTTCGGGTTGAGCAAGCACTTGATCAACCATTTGGCTAACAGTTTGCGCTTCTAATGATGCCTGATGCTCTGGACATTGTGGAATACCCGCACGGGCATATAACAGTCTTAAATAATCGTAAATTTCGGTAATGGTACCAACAGTTGAACGAGGATTGTGGGAAGTGGATTTTTGTTCAATTGAAATAGCAGGGGAAAGGCCTTCGATATGATCAACATCAGGCTTTTCCATCATTGACAAAAACTGTCGAGCATAAGCAGATAAAGATTCTACATAGCGTCGTTGTCCTTCTGCATAAATGGTATCGAAGGCTAAAGAAGATTTTCCTGAGCCTGAAAGTCCGGTGATAACTATTAAGGAATCTCTGGGTAAATCGAGGTCTATATTTTTAAGATTATGCGTCCTGGCACCACGAATACTGATTGTGTCCATTAATAGAATTCCTGACCGTTAAAGAACCTGATAATATACGTCTTTTTATCCCTAAATAGCAAAGGAATGTATTGGGTGTTTATATATTATAGATTTCTTAGGAGAGTTTAGTTTTGACACAGATGCAGGACATTACCAGTCCAATGACAGCGCTAGAAAAGCGTGCAACGTTATCGTTAGCCAGTATTTATGCGTTGCGAATGCTAGGTTTATTCATGATTTTGCCGGTATTGTCTTTATTTGCAGAGCAAATGGAAGG
>DAOWHF010000158.1:0-4703 GCA_030641565.1 Methylomarinum sp. | reverse complement strand
TTCCTCTACCATTAAATTATCAAACCGAAGGCCACATCGGTATAGCAACATCGGCGAACAATTGTTGCCTTTCTTGCAAATCAGCACAATCAATAGCCTGCCTAATTAACCATTGCGTTAAATGCGGTGCAAACATCTCTATAAAAGGATAAACATAAGGTTTGATATATTTGTCTTTCTTTATCGCTATCTGACTGGTACTAATGCCAAACAAATGCTCCACATTCAGTGCGAGTAAATCACTATCCTGTTCTTTATTAAAAGCCATATCAGCAATAATCCCTATCCCCAAACCTAGCCTGACATAGGTTTTAATCACATCTGCATCCACCGCTGTTAAGACTATATTTGGCTGTAAGTGATGACTATTAAATGTCTCATCTTGTTTATATCTTCCTGTAAAGCCTTGTACATAGGTGATGATCGGGTACTGAACAATATCCTCCAATGTCACTATTGTCTTCACTGCTAAAGGATGCGATTTCTTGGTAATAATGCTTCGACTCCATTGATAACAAGGTAAAGCAACCAAAGTATCTCTGCTTGCCAAAACCTCCGTCGCAATGGCAATATCCACATCACCCTGCTCTAATAACATTGCCACTTGTTCTGGCGTACCTTGTTGAATATTAAGATTAATATCAGGATTTAAAGATAAAAATCGCTCAACAATAACAGGTAATACATAACGTGCTTGTGTATGCGTTGTTGCTATAACTATAGATTTTTGTTTGCTAGTAAACTCTTCTGCCGTCTGTTTTATATCGTCTACTTTACTTAAAACATCCTTGGCTAGCTTAAGCACTTTTATACCTGCTGGTGTTATCGCAACCAACTTTCGGCCATTCCTTTCTAATAAATCAACCCCCAACTCCTTTTCTAACATACTAATTTGTTTACTAATACCAGACTGTGATGTACATAACACTGTTGCAGCTCTAGAGATATTAAGCTTCTGAGTTTCTATTTCTAACAAGTAACGCAACTGTTGTAGCTTCATTTCTTGACCGTATTATCTCTTTGTGGAATAACACTATATCTTTAAATCACTTTTAAATATATAGAGATTCCGCTATATTTGCCCCATTTTTCATTAACATAACATATTAACTGTGGAACTATTTCATATTGCAGCGGGTGCTTTGGTTGGCTTGATTATTGGATTAACCGGTGTCGGTGGAGGCTCATTAATGACACCTATTTTAGTCTTGGGTTTTGGTATTCCCCCCACCATTGCTGTGGGTACAGACCTGCTCTATGCCGCCTTAACAAAATGTAGCGGGGTGTTTTTTCACCATAGAAATAATACGGTCGACTGGAAAATTGTTTTACTACTCGGCAGTGGCAGTATTCCCAGCTCAATCATCACTATTTCAATTCTTGAACACCTAAAATCCACCGGTTTTAACTATGATGACATCATCATTTTAACGTTGGCTGTGATGCTGATTTTAACGGCGTTTATTATAGTGATAAAAAATCGCTTACTATCTTTTATCAACACTAACCATCCAGAAAGCCTTGTTGTTAACTTTATAAAAGAGTACAGACCTCAAATCACTATACTTTCAGGGGTATTACTAGGCTGTGTGGTGACACTTTCTTCTGTGGGCGCAGGGGCAATCGGCTCAGCAATCCTGTTTTTGTTATATCCGCGAAAACCAACCATCGCCATTGTTGGAACCGACATTGCACATGCAGTGCCTTTAACCGCCATAGCTGGACTGGGCCATTTACATTTCGGCAGCATTGATTTCAGCTTACTTTTTGGACTACTGGTCGGCGGTGTACCCGCCATTTATGCAGGCAGCTTAATCGGAAAAAAACTACCTGATAGAATTTTACGTCCATTTATTGCCCTGTTATTACTAGCAATGGGGATTAAACTGATGCTTTCCCAACAACTTATTAGTCACTTTATTGATACGACCGTGTACCAAACAATGCAGTACCTATGCGTACTATGGTCGAACCTTCTGCAATAGCGGCTTTTAAATCACCCGTCATACCAAAAGAAAAAGTATCTAAACCCGCTATATCAGACTGCTTAACCGTTTGATATAGCTGTCGAAAAGGCTCGCACTGGCGTTCATAATCCGTTTCTGGTTCAGGAATCGCCATCACCCCACGCAAACGAATATTCGGTAAAGCATCCACCTGTTTAATTAACTCCGGCAGTTCAGCTAATGTTACCCCTGATTTTGATGCTTCAGCACTGATATTCACTTGCAAACAAATATTTAAGTCGGGGAGATGTGCGGGGCGCTGCTCACTCAATCGTTTGGCAATTTTTAATCGATCAACGCTGTGCACCCAGCTAAAATTCTCTGCTATGGGTTTGGTTTTATTCGACTGAATAGGGCCGATAAAATGCCAGGTAATATCAAAAGCTGCTAACGCTTGCTGTTTAAGCAAGGCTTCTTGTAGATAACTCTCCCCAAAATGACGCTGCCCTGTTTGATAAGCCATTGCTACATCTGAAGCTGGCTTGGTTTTACTAACTGCTAATAATTGCACACTGCCCTTATCACGCCCTGCGGCGTATTCAGCATGTCGTATCTGTGAATTTATTTTATTAAATCGTTGCTTTATATCATTCATAAAAAAATAACTAAAAAGAGTTGGCACTATTAAACATCATGACTTCAAAAAAACAAAGAGATAGACTATGGTATAAGCATATTCATTTTAATCATATTGAGGGTATTCCATGGACATTGCTGAATTATTGACCTTTTCAGTTAAGAACAAAGCATCTGATTTACATTTATCTGCCGGTCTCCCTCCAATGATCAGGGTTGATGGCGATATCCGTAGAATTAATATCCCTGCACTAGATCATAAAGAAGTCCACGCACTGATTTATGACATTATGAATGACAAGCAACGCAAAGATTATGAAGAATTTCTAGAAACTGATTTCTCTTTTGAATTACCCGGTGTAGCTCGATTTCGTGTTAATGCATTTAATCAGGAACGCGGCGCTGCTGCGGTATTTAGAACGATTCCATCAGAGATATTATCCTTAGAAGACTTAAAAGCCCCCAAATTCTTTGAAGAACTTTGTAAAAAACCGAGAGGCATGGTTTTAGTCACAGGACCTACAGGTTCTGGTAAATCAACAACACTTGCAGCCATGGTTAATCATATTAATGTGAATGATTATGCTCATATATTAACCGTTGAAGATCCTATCGAATTTGTTCACACCAGCCAAAAATGCTTAATCAACCAACGAGAAGTCCACAGAGACACCCAAAGCTTTAATGCTGCATTGCGTTCTGCTTTAAGGGAAGATCCTGATATTATCCTTGTCGGTGAGATGCGAGATTTAGAAACCATTCGCCTGGCTTTATCTGCGGCTGAAACAGGTCACTTAGTGTTCGGTACATTACACACCACATCAGCAGCTAAAACTATTGACCGTATTATTGATGTCTTCCCTGCCGCTGAAAAAGATATGATTCGTGCAATGCTATCTGAATCGTTACAAGCAGTTATTTCTCAAACCCTGCTCAAAAAAGTAGGTGGCGGACGAATTGCAGCGCATGAAATTATGGTGGGCACACCAGCTATCCGTAACTTAATCAGAGAAGCCAAAGTTGCTCAAATGTACTCAGCCATTCAAACTGGGCGCAAAGATGGTATGCAAACACTGGATCAAAACCTTAAAGAACAAGTGGATAGAGGCTTAATTACTTCCAAAATGGCCATGGGTAAAGCGGTAAACAAAGACATGTTCCGCTAATCCTTTTAATCACTTTGTAGGGTGGGCAAGGTGCGCTTCGTTCCTCAGCACACCCTATAGACTTTTGGCATAAAAAAAAGTAACCCCACCCTCGTATTATTTTCTACTGTCTTTTATTAATTCGTAAGCTTTTCTAATCTTTTGCGTTTTCTCTTTTGCAATCACCATCATCTCCTCAGGCAAGCCTTTTGCTACCAATTTATCGGGGTGATGCTGACTCATTAATCGACGGTAAGCTTTTTTAACTTCGGCATCTGCTGCTGATTCAGAAACACCTAACACGGCATAAGCATCATTCAAATGATCCGCTGTTTGCCGTTGTTGAGCATGCCCATAAAATCGCTGTTGCGCCTGAAACTGTAATTTAATTCGTTCGTAATCAAAGCGAGAAACACCTAAATGTGTGCAAATGTTTCGCAGCACGCCCTCTTCTGCCTGATCCAGCACACCATCGGCATAAGCGGCTTGTATCTGAATTTCTAGAAACATACGGATTAAATGCGTCCGTCGATGACACTCTTTACGAAACTGGTCTAATACCTCATTAATGGGAAAGTCATTGCCTTTCCCTTGATTAAACAGATTAATTGCAGCTTTTCGCATATCCTCGGTTAAAGCCAATTCATCCATAATCCGCTTGGCAAGATTAATTTCAGCAGCTGTCACTTTGCCATCAGCCTTTGCAATATGCCCCATCACCGAAAAAGTTGCGGTAAAAAAAGCCATTTGCACACGATGTTGATCACCACTTCCTAATCGGTCATCAATCTCAACGCCTTCTAATCCGGCATCAAACTGATGCCCTACAGATGCACCAAGTATTGCACCTAAAGGCCCGCCCAGCAGAAAACCAAATGCGCCACCAATAACTTTACCCAACCAACTCATCGTTTTTTTATCCTTCTCTATAAAAATTGCTTCCGCCCAGTATATTACACTTTACACCAATCAACTT
>DAOWHF010000163.1:0-4034 GCA_030641565.1 Methylomarinum sp. | reverse complement strand
CGCAAGCCTGCTTCCACATGAGCTACAGGAATCTTTTGGTAATAAGCGGCTAAACTTGCTGCAAAAGTTGTTGACGTGTCACCATGAACTAAAATTCTATCTGGAGAAAAGTCCTGCAATACCGGTTCTAATCCAGTTAATATGGCACAGGTTATCCCTGTCAATCCCTGATTCTGCTTCATAATATCTAAATCATAATCAGGAACAATTGAAAATAGTTGCAAAACCTGATCCAACATATCTCTATGCTGAGCCGTTACACAAACTTTAGCGTCAAACCGGACATCCTCTTTAAATGCTCTAACTACTGGAGCCATTTTTATCGCTTCTGGTCTTGTACCAAAAATAATTAGAATTCTTTTTTGCATCATCCCTACCAAATATTATATTTTAATCGACTATATGCGTTAATTTTTTAAGACTGGACTCCCAGCTAAACTGCTCTTCTACAAAGCGACGGTTCTCTACTATAAAAGTAGAGTCTTGATCATCTTCCAAATATAACAAAACTTGCTTGGCAAACTCTTCAGGGTTCGATTTTATTGATACCGCTTGATTTGTAATTTTTATCCCTTCTATTGCTTGCGGTGTAGCCACGACTCTTTTCCCCATAGCCATAGCTTCTAATACCTTATTTTGAATACCTCTGGCAATTTGCAAAGGCGCAACAACCACATTGGCATAAGACAAATAAGGCCGAATATCATCTACTCGCCCTGTCACAAAGACATCTTCAGTATTTGCAAGGTTAAGTACTTCTTTACTGGGTTTAGAGCCTACAATATAAAATTGAGCGTATTGAGAATGTTGTTTTATCAGTGGAAATACATGATTAACAAGCCACACAACTGCATCAACATTTGCCCAATAATCCATTGCCCCAGTAAAAACAATAATACCCTGTTTATTCGGGTAAGGGTTATTCACCTGCTCATCTACATTAAAATAAGCGGTATCCACCCCATTATTAACAAAGTCGATTTTGTTGGGTGTTATATCCACCAAACGCTTAAATAATAATGATTCGTCCTCTGAAACAAACAAATTCATTTTGGCAAATTCTGCAACTTTTCCATCAAATTCCAAGAGTTTTTTAGATTCTCTTTTATAAACCCAACTCATAGGCCACTTTGTTTTTTCCGAATATTGCAGCCACTTATCAGAATCAACATCCACAAAGTCAATCACTACATCTAAGTCCTGATGCTTTTGAACATATTGAGCCATTGCCGAAGAAAAAATAAGCACTTTTTCAATTTTGTTTTCTTTAATCGTCTCGTCAACCCAAGACTGAAGATGTTTATTATAGTAATAAGGGATAGTTAATGCCTTATTTGTCACAAGCCCTGATAGGCTTTTAATTTTAGATTCAGTAGGTTTTAAATTGATAAATAATGAATCAGTTGCGATGGCGTTGACCTTATCAACATAAGTCCAATCTTCTTCATCATCGATAAATGCCGCCAAATGAATATGATAATTTTCAGCTAAGCCCTTAAGAAAATGATAAGAACGGATTTTATCGCCTTTATTAGGAGGGTATGGAATTCTATGAGACAAAAATAATAAGTTCTTCATGTGTATTTTTATTATTGACGAATAAATAACTTCATTTCTTTAAAAGGCAAGGACACCATCGGTAGCAGCACTACTATAAGTCTAACTTGCATTATCATGCAACCAGCAGATCTAGCAGAAACACTAATTAGATCAGATTAATTTGAATTGAATTTTTACAATACTTAGAAAGTAATTTAGAATCTTATGATGATTAAATTCAGTTCGCAGTTCTTCTTATTTTGCTTTATCTATACTTGCATCATTTTAAATGTTGCGATACAAACGACTTATGCTGCGACTGTCATAAACCTCGAATCAAATGAAAACGCCATTTTATCCCCCTCTGCTGTTGTCCGATTTCAACAGCAAGAAATGGAATATAAGTATCGAGTATTAACAGAACACAGACCTATACAAAAAAAACAATCACCAACAACGGCTTCAAAAAGCGCTCAACATAAAAAAGTAATTTCTAGCAATTCACTGTACCCACAGCAACAATTCCAAAATACCACTAAATTTTTAAGCTCTGCCACGCGAGCAGGTAATACATCATCTGTTTCAGCCAAGCAGGCAATAATCAACACTAAAAATATATATCAACAATTAAAAAATTCGGGGCAGGATTTTCTTGCTACAAATGAAGACAATGCTTTATTACAAGATGCTTTAATTACTTTAGGCAACACTAAAAAACTAATAAATGAGACCGAAACAAGCTTAAATAGCCTTTCACAAAAGATTTTACTTTCATTGGAATTAGACTACTACCTTCAATCGAATTTATTAATTTTACAACAAAACTACAATTCAACCTCACAATCAATCTACCCTCCAAAGACAAATTCACTTCATTACCGGCAAAATATATCAGCTTCTGAAATACAAGATTATGAATATATAAACATCAACTTACTGAAAAAGTTATATAGCATAAGCTCTTTATATTACCTATCAGCCCTCATACTATTTTTTTCCATTTTAAAATGGCTGCTTAAGATGTTACTCACTCGAAAATACAAGCCAAAACATACTAATTATATGTACATGCCTAATCAGAAAAAAAATGATTGAGTATTTTTGAAAGTCAACTCATATCTAACATTAATAACCCGCTATAATTAAATATCATTTAACCCTATTTACAAAGGCTATCTGTGTCGAGTCCTATTTTACAACTCGCTTCAAATCAACGAGACATATGGCTAGACCAAATAGCTCACCCTGAAAGTCCTTTATATAATATAGGCGGGACTCTCATTATTTCCGGTAAGGTTGATTATAAGGCATTAAACCAAGCGGTTAAGCATCTTATCAATGAAAACGACGCTTTTCATATCAACCTAAATACACAGATACCCATTCAACAAAAACTAGTCAACGACTTACCTTTTCAACTAGAATTTATTGATTTCTCTTCACACACCACCCCACAAGATAATGCCAGACTATGGTTAGATAAAACTTTCAAGCAACCTTTTAGCTTTAATAAAAACAATCAGCTTTGGCATTTTGCACTGATTAAAGAAAGCGAACAGCGATATTACTTGCTGACAAAATACCACCATGTCATTGCTGATGGCTGGAGTACAACCGTTGTGATTGCGCGCTTAGCTGAAATTTACAATGCTTTTCTTAGCAACCAATCTATTGATACAAAACCTTCCCAACGTTACTTTAGTTTCATAGAAAAAGAACAGGAGTACCTTCACTCCCCCTCATACAAATCAGACAATGAATATTGGAAAAAGATTCTACCTGAACCCCCTACCCCCCTTATACCTCGGCGTTACCCTGTCTCTATCAATACTTTATTGCCAAAATCCAATATCCATAGATTTAATATCAACAGAAGTTTTTACAATAAAATAAATGACTTCTCCTTAGCTAATAAAAGCACAAGTTACCACACCTTTTTAATTGCCCTAGCCAGCTATTTTTCACGAATTTATCAACGTGAAGATATCATTATTGGTGTACCCAGTTTAAATCGTAGCGGTGCTCGCTATAAAGATGTCTTAGGGATGTTCATTAGCTTATCCCCCTTAGTATTACAAATACCCCAAACTGAAAATGCCTATCAAATTCTACAAAACTGCAGAACACGCCTCAGAGAACTTTACAGACACCACCGCTTCCCACTCGGAGATATTAGCAAACGCTTAAAACTATTACAAAATGGACGGGATACCTTATTTGACGTGGTATTGTCTTATGAGAAACATGAATATTCTGCTCCGTATGGAAATGCCACAATCAGTGCAAAACAACAGTTTAATGGTGTCGCACGCTACCCTTTAGCCGTTACCATTTGTGAGTTTAGTGAAACTGACGATGTTGAAATTATTTTTGAGGGAGCTGAAAATTGTTTTAGCACTCAAGATTTGCAGTTTTTGGCTGATCGCTTGCAACTCATCTTGCAACAAATGCTCAATCATCCACAAAAACCAGCGAATGAGCTAAATCTACTAACT
>DAOWHF010000239.1:0-4702 GCA_030641565.1 Methylomarinum sp. | reverse complement strand
TATAGATTACTGCTAAGATCATGCAGGAATGACGATTTCTCTTAGGTATATAGGTTTAAGTATAAATCTATTAGGATTGGTATAAGGCAACTTGTAATAAATAATGCATCGACCTTACTTGTACTAAAGCATAAGAACTTCTAGAACTCTTCTAATCTTTTTATTCGCCTGCTTTGTTGCGGTTGTATAGTTTGCTTTGTTGCGGTTGTATAGTTTGCTATGTGCGCTTAACCGCGCTTTGAAGATAAAAAAACGCTATCTATCTGGCGATATTCTTTTTATTGCCTTTACTCAGTTACTGGATAAAAGTGTAGAAAAATGCGCTTTTTGTCTATTGCTATGCTTAATTAAGGCTTGATTAAGCTTGGCATCGTAATCATATATATCATTGTAAAAATAAATTTTATCTTTTATTGCTAACGCTGTTGAATAAAAAATAATGACTGGGATCGGTTTTTTTAACCTGACTTGTTTGGGTTGCTGTAATTGCATAGCTTTTAAAGTTTCCTTTTGATTCCATCCAGGTTTGGATTCAAGTAAAAAACTGGCTAATTCAGTTGGTTTTTCAACCCGAATACAACCATGACTTAAATCTCTCTTAGGCTTATTAAATAATTCTTGTGACGGCGTATCATGCAAGTAAACATTATGTTTATTAGGGAAAATAAATTTCACTTTTCCTAGTGCATTTTTTTCCCCTGGGCGTTGGCGTATTTTCAATAAACCATTTTTTAGTTGTGTAATCGAGTCCTCTGTATAGAGTACAGGTATTTCATTGTTGTGAAATCCGGTAACTAACTCCATATTCTGCTGTTCAAGATAAAGAGCATTTTCTTCCAATTTGGGAAGTATCTCTTCAATAGTGATGCTTTTGGGTATATTCCAATAGGGTGAAAATTCAACATAATACATATCAGCAGTAAAAACAGGTGATTTACTTTTAACAGACTCACCGACAATCACTTTCATGTTAAGCACATTAGATGAATTAGTATCCCTGGTGTTGTAAGCCCATAATTGAAAAGCAGGAATATTAACGATGACTAAAGAGTCGGTTTGTATTTTGGGTAACCACCGAAACCTTTCCATAGCCAGTTCTATTTGTTGAATACGTTTAGATAAAGGGATATTCAATGCCTTGATAGTTTCTCTGCCTATGACTCCATCGTCCATCAATCCGTGGTGAATCTGAAAAGTTTTTATCGAATTGAGCAAATTATCATCAAATAAACAACTTGCAGTATTTTTATAGCTGGTTTGAATTCCCAGGTGTTTTAGTTGTTGTCTGATAGCTATGATTTGGGGAGCAGTTTCGCCTACGTGTATAGAAGATATGTATCGAATTTTATTAGGGTAGGGGGTAGCATTTAACTGCCGGTAATTCAATAATGCTGTTTTTAAGCTACGGTAGATTGGGTGATGGGGTTCAACTTTATTTGCAAGCTTGTCTATCTCATTCGTCTGAATAGCATTTAAAATTAACGGCACAAATTTGGAAGAATTTTTATTGGGTACAAAATTAAACGCTAAAGAGAGTGGATTAATACGACCAAAATGTAGGTCTGAAAGAAAATGGAACAGATTGATGCTGATTGCTATATCAAGCGTAGCCAGTTGATTAAAACTGGATTCTGGTTGATTCTTAAGCTGTTGCCACTGTGTGAGGAGTAAGGATAAATTGTAATGCTCTTCTTCCAGGCCGCTTTGTTTTGCAGTAGATATTAACTTTAAAACCGCCATTATGTTTTGATTATTCAGGTCATCCTTGTTTAACCATAGTAAATGCTGAGGAGAAAAAAAATATAGATCATCAACTATTTTTTTATAAGCTAAAAAAATACGCTTATTTAAATAGGGATGTTCATCGGCTGTGATAACACTTTGGATGGCAGTGCTAATATAGTTAAACTGGGTGTTCTCGGAGGAATAACAAAAGGATGGATACGTAATGAAACAGATAAGCAAGAGGAAAAAGTTTTTACTATGCTGTAACCTTTTCATGAGCTTTGTATGCAGTGTTTGTTTGTTGAAAAATGCTTAAGGTTCTTTTCGCCTTGGCTAAACCTTTGTCTTGTTTTTTTTAAAAATATCATGGCTGTAATTCCAGATTGAATTCAATATAGATTATCTGAAAATGGGAGGTGGTTATTATTAATCCTCGATACTAAAAAATACGCACAAAACCACTTGTCATTTGAAATTATAAGTTTTTGCTTCATGCTTACCTGATGCTAAAGCACCTTCCTTTGTGACAGCACAGGTGGCATGTTAGTTTCCGGGAAATTCCAATACGCGGTTAATTTTCACCTTGGGTGCTGGCTACAGCATGGCTAAGTACTCTTTCAGCCAGACGTGAGAAAGGCATACTTTGTACCCATACTGATCCAGTACCCGATAGGGTTGCCAAAAATAAGCCTTCCCCACCGAAGAACATACTTTTCAAGCCGCCGCTCATTTCAATACTGTAATCAATATCGCCACTAAAGCCGACTAAACAACCGGTATCTAAACGCAATGTTTCGTTGTTTAATTGCTTTTTAACAACCGTTCCGCCAGCATGAATAAATGCCATGCCATCACCACGTAGGCGTTGCAAAATAAAACCTTCACCGCCGAAAAATCCACTGCCTAAACGCTTATGAAATGCAACATCCACTTGTGTGCCTAAAGCTGCAGCTAGAAATGAATCTTTTTGACAAGTCACTTCTTCGCCGAGTTCTGCCAAATTTAAGGCAATAATAGACCCCGGGAAAGGTGCAGAAAATGCCACATGCCGTTTTTGATTACCGTCATTGGTAAAGTGAGTCAGAAAAACCGACTCACCTGTTAACATCCGCTTACCCAGTCCAAACAGTTTACTCATGACGCCAGTGTCAGAACCATCGCCCATCTTGGCTTCAAATGTAATATCCTGTTCCAGATAAGTCATTGCCCCAGCTTCTGCGATAACCGCTTCATCAGAATCTAATTCTATTTCGACCATTTGAATATCATGACCGATAATGGTGTAATCAACTTCGTGGCAGCGCATAGTATGTCCTTAGTTATTTACCAATAATTCAACGAGCATATTCTCATAAATATCAGATAAAACCTCTAAATCTTCTACCCCAACATTCTCATTGATTTTATGAATCGATTCATTAAGAGGACCAAGCTCAATCACTTCGGCACCTGTTGGCGCGATAAAGCGACCATCAGATGTACCGCCGCCAGTATCGTCCAGTGTTTCAAAGCCCGTGACTTTTTTAATGGCAACGTGAGCGGCATCAATTAAAGTGCCACCTTCAGTTAAGAAAGGGTTGCCTGATAAACGCCACTGCAAGTCATATTTAAAATCAAACTGATCAAAAATAGCCGCCGTACGTTGTTTAATGGTTTGTTCATCCAGTTCTGTGCAAAAGCGCAGGTTGAATTGTATTTCTGCATGCCCGGGAATGATGTTTTCAGCCCCGGTACCGGAGTTAATATTAGAGACTTGCAAGCTGGTAGGCGGGAAAAATTGGTTTCCGTTATCCCAAACTTCTTCGGTTAAGGCTTTTAGTGCAGGTGCAAAACTATGGATAGGGTTTTCAGCAATTTCAGGATAAGCCACATGGCCTTGTGTACCGTGCACGGTTAATTTCGCACACAGAGAGCCACGTCGCCCAACACGAATCACATCACCTAATTTTTTGTCACTCGATGGCTCACCCACCAAGCACCAGTCAATTTTCTCATTGCGCGCTTCCAGAACCTCAACCACTTTAACCACACCATTGGTGGCTATGCCTTCTTCATCACTGGTAATCATCACAGCTATAGAACCCTGGTGATCAGGATAGTTGGCGATAAAACGCTCGACTGCGGTAACAAAACAAGCAATTCCACCTTTCATATCAGCAGTACCACGGCCATAAAGCTTGCCATCTCTGATAGTAGGCTCAAAAGGTGGGGAATCCCAGCGATCTAGTGGACCGGGAGGTACAACGTCAGTATGACCAAGAAAAGTCAGTAATGGTTTAGCATCGCCGCGTCTAAGCCAGATGTTTTGGGTATCATCAAAATTTAAACGTTCTTCTTTAAAGCCTAGTTTACTTAATCGTTCCACCAAAACATCTTGGCAACCGGCCTCTTTAGGGGTGACGGATTCTCTTTGGACTAGGTCTTTTAATAAGTCTAATGTTTCACTCATAATTCTTTCTGGTAGTTTTCGGCTTTAAATCCAATGATCATTTTCTCACCGGTATCCAATACAGGGCGTTTGATTAAAGTAGGCGTTTCCAGCATATATTTCAAAGCGGTTTCTTTGGATACATTACTTTTTTGATCAGCGCTTAAAGCACGCCAGCTGGTACTTTGTTTATTAAGTAACTTTTCCCAACCTAAGGCGGCTTCAAACGAGTCAAGTAACTCGGCTGTAAGACCTTGTTTACGATAATCATGAAACTGAAAATCGACCCCATTATCTTGCAACCAGTCCTTCGCTTTTTTAACCGTATTACAATTGCTGATGCCGTAAAGGGTATACATTACAACTCGCTATTTAATAATTCATCAAGAGAAGGTAAATCTTTGTCTTTACGCGTGTGAGTTTTGTATAAATCAACAAATTCCATAAAGGCTTGTTCTAAATCATCAAGAATACCTTCTTCGTTTTCTCTGTCTTCAGAAGGCAGTTCAGAAGAACCTACGTATTCTTTTTGCAGTGCTATTTCACTGT
>DAOWHF010000048.1:0-3268 GCA_030641565.1 Methylomarinum sp. | reverse complement strand
GCAGGGCGAGTAAATGGATAATAAATTACTGGAAGTAAATGGATTAACCGTCGCCTTTAAAGATGAAAAAGTGGTTAATGACATCAGTTTTGATATTTACAAAGGTGAAACATTTGCGCTTGTGGGTGAGTCTGGTTCAGGTAAATCAATTACGGCACTTTCTGTATTAAGGTTGCTACCTACAAATGCAATAATTTCTGCAAGACACATATCACTTAATGATGAGGATTTGTTAAGCATCCCTGAAAACCAATTCTGTAAAATTCGTGGTAAACGTATAGGCCTGATTTTTCAAGACCCTATGTCATCACTTAATCCCGTGATGACAATTGGTGAACAAATTGCCGAAGTGATACAGATACACTTTAACTATTCGAAATCAGCGATTGATTCGGCTGTCTTAGAATTATTGCAGCAGGTAGAAATTCCACAGCCTGAACGTAGAATCAACGAATACCCTCATCAACTATCTGGTGGGCAAAGACAGCGAGTAATGATAGCTATTGCTTTGGCGGGAAAACCTGATTTACTGATAGCAGATGAGCCGACCACATCTTTAGACGTCACCATTCAAGCGCAGATATTGCAGCTTTTAAAGTCTATCCAGCAAAAAACTGATATGGCATTATGGTTGATTAGTCATGATCTGGCCCTGGTTTCAAATATGGCTGATCGTATTGCTGTGATGCAACAAGGCAAAATTGTAGAAGCCGATGATACCAGTAAATTTTTTAAGCAGGCAAAACACCCCTATAGTTTAAAACTATTAGCTGCATTACCATCGATGAATAGCTGTGTCGACAAGACGCCTACGGCTATTGAAGATAAAAATAATTATCTGTTAACAGTTAAGGGATTTAAAGTTTATTACCCGATTCGTAAAGGTATATTTAAGCGAATTGTAGATCATGTTCGAGCCGTTGACGGTGTCAGTTTTGGATTGAAAAAAGGTAAAACACTGGCATTAGTGGGCGAATCTGGATGTGGAAAAACAACCTTGGGTAAAGGCTTGATTAATTTAATACCGAGCAGCAGCGGGCGGGTATTATTAGACGGGGTGGATTTAACGACTTTAAAAGGTAACGCTTTACGAAAAAAACGCGCTGAAATACAAATCGTATTTCAGGATCCTTTCGCCTCCATGAATCCTAGAATGTTAGTCGGTGAGATTATTGAAGAAGGCATTAGAGCCTTACATTCTCACATGGATTCAGCTGATAGACAGCTAAAGGTTGCTACCTTATTGCAGCAGGTTGAATTACCAGAGTCTGCTGCTTTACGTTATCCCCATGAATTTTCTGGTGGACAACGACAACGCATTTGTATTGCAAGAGCATTGGCTGTTGAACCCAAGTTAATTGTATGTGATGAGCCGACCAGTGCATTAGATGTCTCTGTACAGGCTCAAATCATAAAACTACTTAAACGTCTGCAAAATGAACAAGGAATCAGTTATTTATTTATTACTCATGACCTGGCGGTTGTCGCTGAAATTGCCGATGAAGTTGCGGTGATGTATCAGGGACAGATTGTAGAGCAGGGGGATGTCGAACAAGTATTAATGCACCCCAAACATCAATATACCCGGACACTTTTAGAAGCGGTACCCACTATTAAGAGTTAAGGCGTTATAGAATATAAACAGTATAGACTTTACAGCAGTATTGGCGATCAAACCACAATCAGCATTGTAATAAGTTTATATTTAATTTACATAGGTGTTGCTAGTAAGTAAGATGAGTTTCTTTGCGCTTTGATGTAAATATAATTTAAGAGGAACCTATGAAAAATTTCAAAATAACACTAATCTGCACATCATTAGTATTTTCTGGTGCTGCATCGGCTGGTTGGCTTGATTTCTTAAATCAGGCCGATGATGCGGCTGAGACAGTGCAAAAAACCACATCAACCATAAAGACGATTAATAATGCTGCACAAAATACGCAGGCAGTCGCTCAAACAGCACAAGTTAGTTTGGTTGATACATTGGTTAAACAATTGGGTGTAACGCCGGCACAAGCAACCGGTGGTTCAGGTGCTTTGTTTCAGGTAGCTAAAAGTAGAATGACGGATGCTGCTTTTGGAGAGTTAAGTCAATCAGTTCCAGGAATGAGCGGCCTGTTAGCAGCAGTGCCTAAAGCTCAACCTGCTTCAGCAACAGGAGATTTATTGAGTGGCTTAGCCGCTGCAAGTGGAAATAGTACACTGGTAAATGCCGCTTCTTTAGTAAGTACATTCCAACAGCTGAATTTATCTGAAGGAATGATCAGTCAGTTTACACCTATAGTTATTGACTATGTGAGACAAAATGGAGGAGAAATTACAGCTAATTTATTAAAGACAGCGCTTTCTGGTTCTTAACTAGTATCTTGCTTATCTGGATGGGTAAGTTTTTAACTTTCTCATCCTTCAATAGCAGTTAAATCATAGTTTATACCAATCTTGAAGGTATCAACACATGATTTCTTCTATCTTTAATTCTTTTTTCTTTAAAGGGTTGCTCTGCTAGGTGTGGGTTTTTAAGCCTAGGGTCATTGCTAGCTGAACGGGTAGAGTATTCTCTGACGGTTATTTGTAGCTGGTTAAAAAAACAGCCATTAAACTCTTTGATGGTTATATTTGCTGCTTTATTAGGCGAGATTCTTACCAAGGCATATTGCTCGATAGGATGACAAAAATTGTCTTGTTTTTCCAATATTTCAATACCGGCTACAGAGATAGGTAAATCTGCACTTTCTATCGTTTTTTTAAAATTAGATTTAATAAAATTTGCTAGTTCTTGATCATGAATACCTATGGGGATGTTTTTAAATAAAATATACATTGCCACCTCACAAACATTAATCCATCTAGAGAGTATAGCTATTTTATAAAGTTCAATAGAAAGATTATTATTTTAAGCTACTACAGCTACCTCCTACTTCCTGTGTCGGGATAGACTAGGACTCATTCAGTTGTTCAGATAATATTTCCTAATTTCTTTTCAGGTTTAAAAGCTTTTCTATTTTTACTGAAAGCTCTTCTTTATTGATAGGTTTGGTAAAGTAATCATCGCTACCTGCACTATATGCCTTAAGTCTATCTTCTAAGTTTGTGTATTCGGAAATAAATAAAATAGGGGTACTATTTAGAAGTGAGACTTTAGAGACTGTGAAAGTATTCATTTAATTTATAAATAGTAAAAATTTTGTTGGCTGGGTTGAGGTAACGAAACCCAGCCGACACAGAATATTTTACAGTCTCTTCAGCCTCATACGAGGCTGATGTC
>DAOWHF010000212.1:0-24489 GCA_030641565.1 Methylomarinum sp. | reverse complement strand
TGTATTGACGGTTATTTTGATAGAACAGATTTAGTCTACTAAGATAGCGTAACTCGTTCCATAACGGACTGAAGTCCGCTCTACTTTACGGAGCAAAATAACATTGACGCTATTGTAGACTTGATTGAGGTAATAAAACCCAGTCTACACAGACAAATCTAAAGCCCCTCACCCAAAAGATATTTTAACTTAGTCAGCATCCATAAACCCTAAGCTTTGTAATGCACGTTCACTGTTGGCCCAACCTTTTTTCACTTTAACCCAAAGCTGTAAATACACTTTATTACCAATCAGGGTTTCAATATCTTTTCTGGCATCAGAGCCTACTTTTTTAAGCATTTCGCCTTGCTTACCAATAACTATATTTTTCTGAGAGCTACGTTCCACCCAAATAACAGCATAAATTTTAGTGACATGATCCAGCTCTTCATACTTTTCAATTTCTACCGTCATTGAATAGGGAAGCTCATCCCCTAATCTCCGTGTTAACTTTTCTCTGACAATTTCTGCCGCCAAAAAACGCTCGGGACGATCAGTAACTTGATCTTCTGGGTAAATCAAATCACCTTCGGGCAAGTTTTCCATTAAAACATTTTCTAATCTGTCTAGATTAGTTCGTTTTAAAGCCGAAATAGGCAACATAGCTTTAAAAGGAAATCTTTTTTGTGCTTCTGCAAAAAAAGCCAAAATCGCATCTTTATCCTTCACTTTATCCACTTTATTAGCGGCTAAAATAACCGGAAGCCCTGCTCTTTCAAGTTTATCAAAGATCACCTCATCATATTCATGCCAAGACAATCCATCAATTAACCAAACAACGATATCAACACCTAATAAAGTGGTATCAGCGGTTTTATTTAAATATCGATTTAAAGCTTTCTTTTCAACTTGGTGCATTCCAGGGGTATCCATATAGATCACCTGCCCTGCATCTGTTGTATTTATACCTAGTATTCTATGCCTTGTTGTCTGGGGCTTTCTTGAAGTAATACTTATTTTTTGTCCTAACATATGATTCATTAATGTTGATTTACCAACATTAGGACGACCTATTAACGCGACATAACCACAATTCATTTTTCTTGATTCTTAATTAATTTCAACATTTTTTCCGCTGCGGCTTGTTCAGCACGTTTTCTGGAAATACCTGTAGCAATACAAGGCTCATGACCCAACACTGTACTGCATTTAACACTGAATGTTTGTGCATGAGCAACACCCGTCATTTGTACTAAATCATAAACAGGAAGCTCTATTTTTTTTGCTTGCATCAATTCCTGTAATTGCGTTTTGGGGTCTTTTTGAGAATTTTTTAAATTTAAGTTACCCAGCTTTTCAGCAAATAAATCAAGTATCCATGCCTGGCAAGCTAATACGCCTTGGTCTTTTAGAAGAGCCCCCATAATAGCTTCTAATGCATCAGACAAAATAGAGTCGCGTCGATAACCACCACTTTTTAACTCCCCCGACCCCAAAATCAAGTAATCACCTAAATTATGTTCTCTTGCCAATTCAGCCAATGAGCCTTGATTAACAAGACTGGCTCTCAATCGGCTCAAATCACCCTCACTGGCATCAGCAAACATTTCATACAGTTTTTGAGCAATCACAAAGCCTAAAATTGAGTCACCTAGATACTCTAATCTCTCATTATTTTTAGCACCCATGCTTCTATGTGTCAGAGCCGTTATAAAAAGCTGGGGCTGATCAAATGTCAGCCCCAATTTTTTAGCAAGAACTTCTGGCTTTCTTATCACTATTTCTCACCAGCCTCAAAAGACTCATCAAACTCAACTAACACACTTAAATTACCCATGATTTTCTCAACCCGTTCATAGACAATGGCTACTTTAAGATAATCATCATGCTTAGTAATCGTAATATCTTCATCCGTAACTTTATCCACATAATTCATACCAAAACGCTTATTAAGGCTGCTCATGATTTCATGCTTACTCATAGTTTCAACATCAACCATATTTTCCACAGCAGAAAGTGCATTAACAACTTTGCTGTGATTCATATAAATAGGCCCAATTTTTAGCCCTAATAATACAAAAAAACCTAGTATCGCCAGTATGAAGATAATTGTTATTAAGGTTAAACCTTGTTGCTGTTTTGCTGTAGAAGTCATTCTCTATCCTAAATTAAAAATTAATAGTGTTTATAGAGTTTAGTCTATTTCACAATTGTTCCAATTCGATCAAAACCGACACCTTTGTATTGCCAATCCCAATTCATCCAGATAAAAAAGGCTTTTCCTACTAGGTTTTCTTCAGGTACTGTGCCCCAAAACCGGCTGTCATTACTGTTATCTCTATTGTCACCCATCACAAAATATTGGCCTTCGGGGACGATAAAAACACCCTGCACTGTGGACAAACCGTTTTTAATTAAAATGCTATGCTCAACACCCATAAGGTCTTCGACAAAATGCTCTGTACCCGTCATATTAATACCTTGCCCTACACCTTGATAAGTCCCTAGTGATACTGGCTTAGCTATCTTGCCGTTGATATACACTTTTTTATCATAATAAGCCACTCTATCGCCAGGTAGACCAACAATTCTCTTTATATAATCAATTTTTGGTTGTTTTGGGTAGCGAAAGACCACAACATCACCACGCTCTGGCTCATTTATTTCAACAATTTTGTTGTTCAAAACGGGTAAACGAATACCATAGGTATATTTATTAACCAGAATAAAGTCTCCAATTAATAAGGTCGGCATCATTGAGCCTGATGGAATACGAAAAGGTTCGGCAATGAAAGAACGCAATATCAGTACAACAAAAACAATAGGAAAGAATGAATGTGCATATTCAACCAATAATGGTTCGGTTCTATCGGCTGGGTTAATTTTTGATAGTTTCAAAAATAATAAATAACCACCCCATATTATGCCGGTGACTAAACTTGCTGCAACAAGAAAAAAAGAAAAATCGTAGTCCATAAATTAAAATGCAGGTAAAAGGTAAAAAGTAAAAGGTAAAGTTGTATTTACCCAATTAGTTAAAAAACGATATTCTTCACTCTTTATTGACTTGTAACACAGCTAAAAAGGCTTCTTGTGGAATTTCTATACTACCCACTTGCTTCATCCGTTTTTTACCTGCTTTTTGTTTTTCCAACAGTTTTTTCTTACGCGAAATATCACCACCGTAACATTTAGCAGTTACATTTTTGCGCATTGCTTTAACAGTTGATCTGGCAATAACTTTAGATCCAATTGCCGCCTGTATTGCTACTTCATACATTTGTCTAGGGATTAAGTCTTTCATTTTATCGACCAAATCTCTACCACGGTTTTGACTTAAGTTTCTATGTACAATAATTGATAAAGCATCTACCTTATCGCCATTAATTAATACATCAAGCTTAACAAGGTCGGCTGGTTCAAACCGAACAAACTCATAATCAAAAGAAGCATATCCACGACTGACTGATTTTAAGCGGTCAAAGAAATCTAAAACCACTTCACTCATCGGCAGTTCATAGCTTAATGTCACCTGACTACCTGTATATTGCATGTTTTTTTGTATGCCACGCTTCTCAACACAGAGCCCAATAACACTACCTAAATAATCTTGAGGCACTAAAATATTTGCCAAAATAATCGGCTCTCTAATTTCGGTAATAGTACCTGAATCGGGTAAATTAGCAGGGTTATCAACCATCAATATCTCACCCGAATGCACCTCTACTTCGTAGACTACTGTTGGAGCGGTAGTAATTAGATCTATATCGTATTCGCGCTCTAGTCGTTCTTGCACAATTTCCATGTGCAACATACCTAAGAAGCCACAACGGAAGCCAAAACCTAAGGCTTGCGAACTTTCTGGCTCAAAATTTAACGCGGCATCATTAAGTTTTAGTTTATCCAATGACTCACGCATGTTGTTGTAGTCATCAGAACTCACTGGATAAAGTCCAGCAAAAACACGAGGCTGCACCATCTCAAACCCATCCAATGCGGCTTCAGCAGGATTATCAGCCAAAGTAATAGTATCCCCTACCGGCGCACCATAAATATCTTTAATACCTGCAACAATAAAACCTACTTCACCAGTATGTAAAACATCTGTATATTTCTGTTTAGGCGTATAAATACCGACTTGCTCTGCTAAATAGTTTTTTCCTGTCGACATCACTGTTAGCTTTTGTTTTTTACGCACACTACCGCTAACAATTTTTACTAATGAAACCACGCCTAAATAATTATCAAACCAAGAATCAATAATCAGGGCTTGTAAAGGCGCATCAGGATCTCCAGTTGGTGCAGGGACTAACTCTACTAATTGTTCAAGTACGCCTTCTACCCCAATGCCGGTTTTAGCACTAATTTTTAGTGCATCACCTGCATCAATACCAATCACATTTTCTATTTCAGCAATAACACGTTCGGGTTCGGCTGAAGGTAAATCGACTTTATTAAGCACTGGAACAACTTCTAAACCCTGTTCAATGGCGGTATAGCAATTGGCAACACTTTGTGCTTCTACACCTTGTGCAGCATCAACAATTAACAATGCACCTTCACAAGCCGCTAATGAGCGTGAAACTTCATATGAAAAATCTACATGCCCAGGGGTATCAATAAAGTTTAATTGATAGGTTTCACCATTTTCAGCTGTATAGTCTAGCGTGACACTTTGCGCTTTAATGGTAATACCACGTTCTTTCTCAATATCCATGGAATCGAGAACCTGGGCTTCCATTTCACGCTCAGTTAATCCTCCACAAATTTGAATAAAACGATCTGCTAATGTTGATTTACCATGATCAATATGCGCGATAATGGAGAAGTTTCTTATGTTTTTTTGTTCCACAGTTTATTTATCTATATTTTTGAAGCATTCAATATCTTCTTGAGTTGTTCAGATTGCCGCTACATGGCTTAAGAACAAGGAAACACGCTTGTTTACGCCTCACATAATAGAAGTGAGCCATAAACGCACGTGTTTGACGCAGTTATTCAGCCAATCAGGATGAGCTGAACAGCTATTTTATTTTTAATGCCAGAAAGACTGGACTACCTCGACGTTGTATTAAAATAGCAACAGATTGGCCAGCAGGAAGTTCTTTGACCATTTTATCAAAATCAGCCACGCCTCGAACAACATTATTCTGAATTCTTAAAATAACATCACCTTGCTGTATCCCCGCTTTTGACGCAGGGCCTTCTTTAACTTGCTGAACTAGCACGCCCAGCGCAGGTATATCCAGCCGTTCACGCTGTTCAGATGTGAGATTGGAAACTACAATAGCTAATCGATTAAGTGCTTTTTTAGCAGCCACTTTTGCAATAGCGGGTTCATCATCAGACAATAAACCGATTACAACCTTCACTATCTTCTGCCGGCCATTTCTAATGATTTTAACTTTAACCTTCTCGCCTATCGCAGTCATACCAACAACTGGTGGCAGCTCACTCGAAGTATCAATCTCATGCCCATCAAATTCAACAATCACATCACCAATCTGTAATCCTGCTTTTTCTGATGGGCTATCTGCTATTACTTTAGAAACTAACGCACCATAAGGTCTATCCATAGCAAAAGATTCTGCCAATTCTCTGGACACGTCTTGAATTTGCACCCCTAGCCAACCACGCGCCACCGTGCCTTTAGTCTTAATTTGTTCAACAACATTCATCGCCACATCAATAGGAATAGCAAAAGACAAGCCCATATACCCGCCTGATCGACTATAAATTTGTGAATTTACCCCAACCACTTCGCCATTCATATTAAATAGTGGCCCACCAGAGTTCCCTGGATTAATAGCAACATCTGTTTGAATAAAAGGCACATAATTCCCACCAGGTAAGCTTCGTCCTTTGGCACTGACAATACCTGCTGTGACTGATTGCTCAAAGCCAAAAGGGGTACCAATAGCCAACACCCACTCACCAACTTGCAATTGCTTTGACGATCCTTTTTTCACAACCGGTAAATTGGTTGCTTCAACGCGTAACAAAGCAATATCAGTTCTTTCATCAGAACCAATCAACTTTGCAAGTAATTGTCGTCTATCTTTCAGTTTAACCACAATTTCATCAGCATCTTTCACCACATGGTGATTAGTCAAGATATAACCGTCTGATGAAATAATAAACCCCGACCCTAATGATTTTGCTGCTCTCGGCTGAAATCCACGCCCAGGCTGTTTAAAAAAGTGTTTAAACAGCTCCTCCAGTTGCGGCGGAATATCATCAGGCATTTCCTGCTCGTCAAAATTTTTAGCTAAATCAAGTGTGTTTTGCGTAGTACTAATATTAACCACTGCATCGCCATTATTCTTTACCATTTCTGTAAAGTCAGGCAATTGGCCATAAGCCGAAGGTACTATTAATACCAATGTAAAAACAGATGCCATAATGTTTCTAAGCATACAATCTCCATTCATTATATAAATGAGTTAAAAATTCAAAAAAAGTGGATTTATTAAGCTTTTGAAAGACGCTTGCTGGATAAAAAGATAGCGTGCCCATCAGGATAATGATAAATCAGATAGATAGCAGATAAGCCTTATCCAGCCAGACATTTCTTAACGCAACTGAGCACCTTGCGCTATAAACTGAACAGTTTTTGCTGGAACCTCACCCATTGCAGTTATGTGAAAATCCCCCATAACATGAGTAAATGAGTTCACAGCGCCCAGTGTTTGCAACCCAGCGGGCGTATCATCCGCTTTTAATTCTCTATACACAGAGACAGAAGAGAAACCATCGCTTAACAACAGATGATCAACCATTTGTTCTGAATTTGCCATTTTCATTTGAGTAAAAAATACCGTTTTAAATCCCTCCGGCATATTTAGCAAAAGAAAATCAGCATCATCAAAAGACGATGAGGCTATTTCATGAATATGTTTAGCCGCTGAAGCATTTATTTTTTCATCCTTATTAATAACACCAAGTTCTTCAGCAATCTGCAAATCAGTAAATACCACCTGCTCCAATGTTGCACCCGAGAGACTAAAAACCTCTACTTTTAACGGTAACAACTTTTGTTTATCTATCCATATTTTACGGTTATACCGATAACTATCTTTTGCTTCAATTGATATAACTCTAGCGGCCTGCATTGCTATCGAAGCATCATCCTGCAAAGCAAAATGGTAAAAAGAATTGACAGCAGAAAAATCAACCGGTAAATCAACAATAAATGACTTGCTCACGGGATGATGATTAATCACCACTTTGTCTGATTCTTTAAAAACACAGCGAACCCTGCCTGCATCCCTAGTAATTTCACGCAAGGGAGAGTTTAAAGATAATAAACGTTCCTGCTCCAGGCCTTTAAGCGCTGAATGAGAATACTTCATAGCATCAAGCTGACCGTTTTTAAAAAAAACCACCGTGCCGTTATAATTAAGCACCGTCATTGCATGGCTCATTTTTTCCAGCCATTGCTGAGCCGTTATAGTTGACTCATCAGCAGAAACATTGGATATCGATAGTGAAAAAAACAGTATAAAACGTAATATCACTTCAACTAATCCCTACCATAACTTGCCACACGTGCATAAGACTGAAAATTTGCGGCCCCATCAACATATATATCATCACTATGTGCTTTTAAATAGGCTTTCAATCGCTGGTGTTGTGAATTATTTACCGCCTGAGCCTGAAGAGTGACATCTGATGTTTGTGCCATTAATTGTGGTGACTCTGTTTTTTGAGGACCACCCTGATGAAAAACAATAACAGCCACAATAGCGACGGAGGCTGCAATAGCTATAAAGGCTTTTTGCCAAGTAGGGGGCAGTTTTTGCTTAATTGCTTGCTTTGGTAAAAAATGATGGGGCTCTTGCTTAATATCCTGCGTTACCTTATGTAAAAAATCATTATTGGCGAGAACAACATCATCACTTCTCAAGACTTGAGTCATCAACTGATAACGTTGCATGGTTTTTTTTAATTCAGGCTGTCTGTCTATCTCTAACAATATGCTTTCTAATTCCGCAGGCGCTAGCTCATCATCTAAAAATCTCGAAATCTTTT
Source organism: Methylomarinum sp. (assembly GCA_030641565.1). GTDB lineage: Bacteria > Pseudomonadota > Gammaproteobacteria > Methylococcales > Methylomonadaceae > QPIN01. Next base: position 16,479 of record DAOWHF010000212.1, on the reverse strand, counting down.
GGTTCATTTCTTTATTCATCTTTACCTATCTCTAATCAAGCAATGGGCTTAATTTTTCATCAATGGCTTCACGCGCTCTAAAAATACGAGAGCGTACCGTTCCTACAGGACATTCCATAGCTTGTGCTATTTCCTCATAACTCAAACCTTCAAATTCTCTCAACATAATCGCCACCTTCATTTCTTCGGGTAATTTTTCAATTGCATCCCTAATAACAGCAACAATCTCATCGTTCAATAACAAATATTCAGGTGTATCCATGCCTTTTAGCTGTGATGCATTTTCAACTTGCTCTGCATCTTGCACATCGACATGATAATCAGAATACCGCCTGCTTCGAGAGACCAAATAATTCTTAGCCGTATTAATGGCTATCCGGTAAAGCCATGTATAAAAAGCACTGTCTCCACGAAAGTTAGCCAATGCGCGATAAGCCTTTATAAAAGCTTCCTGAGCAACATCTTGCGCTTCACTCGGGTCTTTTACATAGCGATTAACCAACTGAATAATACGATGCTGATATTTAATCACCAACAAATCGTAGGCAGATTTATCCCCTTGCTGCACTCTCAGCACTAGTTCTTTATCCAGCTCTGCGTTATTCCCTGATTGTTCTTTCACGACTCTAATTTTATGTTTAAATGGACAGAATTAAACCTCATAAGTTCTATTATCACAAAAAAAATTGTCAACATGTTAATATTCACTCTCATTTTTCTAGCACCTTAATATTCCTTACTCTCTGTATGACTGCTTCAAAGCAATACGATGTCCTTGTCATCGGTAGTGGTGGTGCAGGTCTTAGCTTAGCACTAAGACTTGCCGATCAAGCTCGCATTTTAGTTTTATCGAAAGCTTCACTCACCTCCGGTAGCACCTATCATGCCCAAGGAGGCATTTCAGCAGTCTTTGATGCAAACGATTCGCTTGAATCTCATATTAAAGATACATTAAAATCGGGCGCAGGATTATGTGATGCAGAAGCAGTGCGAGTAACTGTTTCACATGGCAAAGAGAATATCCAGTGGCTAAAAAACCAAGGGGTTAAGTTTACCGAGCAACAATCAATAAATGGTAAGAAATCCTTCCATTTAAACCGTGAAGGCGGACATTCCTATCGTCGTATTGTGCACACAGCCGACGCAACAGGTAAAGCACTTTTAGAAACGCTCATTGAACGTACTAAATCACACCCCAACATTACCTTGTTAGAAAATCATAACGCCATTGATTTAATTACCAGCGATAAACAAGATAATTCTGAACAACATATTCTAGGTGCTTATATACTGAATACACTCACCAACAAGGTAAAGTCTATTGCAGCTAAAACTGTTGTTTTAGCGACGGGTGGCGCAAGTAAAGTTTATCAATATTCCACCAACCCACATATTTCTACTGGCGACGGTATTGCATTAGCATGGCGAGCAGGTTGTCGAATTAGCAACATGGAATTTATGCAATTCCACCCCACCTGTCTTTACCATCCTGAAGAGCGTTCTTTTTTGATCAGTGAAGCCGTCCGAGGGGAAGGTGGGAAACTGATTCTGCCTGATGGCTCTGAGTTTATGCATCTCTATGATTCACAAAAAGAGCTAGCATCCAGAGACATAGTCGCCAGAGCCATAGATAACGAGATTAAAAAACACGGTATTGATTGTGTTTATCTGGACATTAGCTATAAACCCGCTGACTTTATTAAGCAACATTTTCCCACTATTTATCAAAAATGCCTATCCTTAGGTATTGATATCACTCAACAACCCATTCCCGTCGTTCCTGCTGCACACTATACCTGTGGCGGAGTGATGACCGATCTTAATGCACATACCGATATACCGGGATTGTATGCCATAGGTGAAGTGGCCTGTACCGGCTTACATGGTGCTAATAGAATGGCTAGCAATTCTTTACTGGAATGTTTGGTTTTTGCAGAAAGAGCCGCAAATGATATTGCTAAAAACTTACCCAATTTACCTGAGACAGCCGCCTTACCTGATTGGGATGATTCTCAAGTCAGTGATTCTGACGAAGAGATTATTGTCGCTCATAACTGGGATGAGTTACGACTTTTTATGTGGGATTATGTCGGCATCGTACGCTCTAACAAACGCTTAAATAGAGCAATGCACCGCCTTGAAATACTTAAAGAAGAAATTGCTGAATACTACGGTAACTTTAAAGTCACCAGTGATTTGCTTGAACTACGCAACCTAGTGATTGTTGCCGAATTAATTATTCGCAGTGCTTTATTACGCAAAGAAAGCAGAGGATTACACTATAACCAGGACTACCCGGACACAGATAACTCTAAACCAGCACAAAATACTATTCTTTGCCCAAAGGTTAATCATTAACTATCGATTCAAAAAGAAGGGCTCTATGTGAATTGCAGTGGCTAGCCACCTATAAAACACAAGAGAGAAAATGAGTGACAATGGGGAGGATATTCCCCCTCCTCCGTGACCTCGATCAACCGTGGTATTTCACCAAGATGTCCGCCCGAGAATAGAAATATCTACTCCAATATAAAACCCATATCCATTAAAATAGATTCCAACCTTTGCACACTATCATCACAGGCGTTAAAGCTACCCTGAACCCGTTTTTTGAAAAGAATACTCATTTTTTTTCCTTCAATTTCACGATTAGCGAACTCATTAAGCAAATGACAAGCATCATGCATTTCTAATTCGGCCTGTGAAATCTTTTCTTCCTCAGCCTCAGTTAAATCGTATTCAAAAAGCATCATCACTTGCTGAGTAATCACATTTTGACGCTTAAATAATAACTCGGCATATTCTGCTGCATTATCTGGCTTAAAAGTTTTATCAACTAAAGCGCAACTAGCCAACAAACAGAAGAAAGGTAAAAAATAAAAATATCGGTATTTTTTTATCCAGGCAATCATAGCCAAGGCATATCCTGATTTTGTTTATATACTGTTGCATATTGTACACTGAGTTTATAATCTCCCGATTAACAAAAACTATCCAAGAGAAATATGTCACTCACTACATTTTTAGAAAACGTAAAAAACAACCAAGAAATCAGCTTTGATGAAACGATTTCTATTATCACTGACAATTATAACTATCAGCCTGCTGAATTTAGTAACGGCTTAAATGCACAGCGACTGGTCAATACCGCTGGAAGTAATGAAGGCTCATGTAAAATCTTTGCATTTGCCCAAATCAACCAGCTAAGCCAACAACAAACGTTGTCTTTATTTGGTGATTTTTACAGAAAAGATGTCTTAGAAGATCCTGCTGGCACAGGACATCAAAACATCAGGAATTTCATGCAATATGGCTGGGAAGGCATCGTATTTTCTCAATTGCCACTAACTGCAAAATAACCTTATTGCCAGGTGTAGAGCGGACTTCAGTCCGCTTTACCTTACAAAACACTTACATTTAGCAGACTAAAGTTCGCTCTACAATTGGCAGCTTTGCTACTTTTTCCTTCAATACCCCCATTATCCCCCCTACATCCATGCAAATAGACTACTTAATTATCGGACAAGGATTAGCAGGTAGCTTATTGGCTTGGGAGCTTATCCAGCGTCAACAAAAAGTACTCATCATTGATAATGGCAAGGAAAATGCATCACTGGTAGCAGCTGGACTTATCAATCCAGTCACCGGGATGCGCTTTGTTAAATCAACAAATGTTGACCAACTTTTACCAAGTGCGCGCCATTATTACCAGCAATTATCACTCTACTTTCAAAAAGAGTTCTATATAGAAAAAACCATGCTACGCTTATTGCGTAACGATAAAGAATTGTCAGCCTGCCAAAAAAGGCAACAACCCCCAGAGTACCAAGACTATTTATCTGAAATAATCCCGACTAACTCAAAAATACATTCAACTCATGGTATTTTAAAACAACAACAAACAGGCTATTTATTAACACAAGCTTTATTAACGGCGCTAAAGAACTACTTTATTTCGATCAATGCCTACCAAACCACTGAGCTACATTATGATGAAATCAGGCTAAGTCCGTTATTACAGTGGCAAAATATTAAGCCTAAACAAGTCATTTTTTGCGAAGGTCACCATGCCAACAATAATCCCTGGTTTGCATATCTACCTTTTCAGCCGGTTAAGGGTGAAATTATTACCGCGACCAGCGCTCAGAAGATACAACAAAACATTCTTAATTATGGTCACTGGTTTATCCCATTAGATACTTATCAATTTCGTACAGGTGCCACTTTTGATAGGGTTAACTTAAATACCTCCCCCACATTAGAAGCAAAAGAAACTCTGTTTAATTCGCTAAAGGGCGTTTATCCTGATTTATCAATTGATTGCATCCTTAATCAACAAGCAGGTATTAGACCCACAACTCAAGATAAACAGCCTTTTATTGGTCACCACCCTAACCACTACAATCTTTCTATTTTTAATGGTTTCGGTGCTAAAGGTAGTTTACAAATTCCGTGGTATTGCCAGCGTTTTGTAGATAATCTTTTAAATAACAGCCCTATTCCTAACGCCGGTGATATACTGCGCTATACTTCTAAGGTCGATAACCCTTAACTCTTTCCAACACATATGAATCAGCGCGTCTCGCTAACAACACAAGCACATAATATTATCAAAGAACACTTAAACAGCGGCGATATTGCTATTGATGCGACAGTAGGTAATGGTCATGATTGTACTTTTCTTGCCAAGCAAGTGGGTAATCAAGGGACGGTATTCGGCTTTGATATTCAGAAACAGGCAATAGCAGCAACTCAACTCAAACTGGAGAGTGAAAATATAGTCAGCAATATTAAGCTAATTCACGACAGTCATAGCAAAATGGATCAATACATACCTCTGCAACAGCAAGGTAAAATAAAGACCATTATGTTTAATCTAGGCTATCTTCCTGGTAGTGATAAATCCGTGATTACTCTGGCAGACGCAACACTTGTCGCAATTAATACATCATTGTCTTTATTAGCAGCAGACGGCATTCTTACGATTACCGCCTACCCAGGACATTCAGGAGGAGAAACAGAAGTAGCAAAAATCAAACAATGGCTTTTACTACTCGATTCGGAGCAATACACACACCGGACAATATATAGCTCCGAGAAAATCACCGCACCGTTGCTTTTTATCATTCGAAAGCAACACATATAGACCAATACTGTGACCAAAATCATTCAACATCATAGGATCTGAATTTAAAATGGATCAAATAACCCCATGTAAATTCAACAATCAACGTAAGCATACTCGCTTCATTAGAGATGATATTAAAGTATCTGTTTTACCTGTTAACTTTTTAGGTCTAAAAGAAACGATTGCATGTAAATTGATTGACATTTGTTCTGCGGGTGTTCAACTATCTACAAAAGAAAAGTTCAGAATAAACACAACCCTGCTTTTAACTTTACAATTTGATAACGGTCGTGAGTTTAAGCTAAAAGCAAAAATACTACGACACAAAAAAAAGACAATTTATTTAAGCAATCACCATATCAATATCAGCAAAGACGCTTTAAGAAACAAAAACAATCCATTACATAGCGTTCATTTATTTGAGTCTGACAATAAGATAGAAGCAAAATATCGTTTTTTAAACATAAATTGCATTCGAGCCTTAACTTTTTCTCCTCTTGATTCAAAAAAACAGTACCAGCTGGCTTTCACTCTAAAAAACAAAAAAACAATTATAACGGACTCAAAACTTAAGCATTATCAACATTATATACAGTATGACTATGGCCTCAAATTTGACAGTATTAATGATGAATTAGGTGATTATTTGCTAAACACACAAACTGATTTGGTTTTCAAATAGTACTCACTTAATGCTGTAACATTTTCAATGCCAAATCAGCCATATTTTTAGAGCCACCACCTGTTCCCAGCTTATCTTTAACCACAGCCAGTTCCTTTAACATCACATCCCTATATTTACCATCATCTAAAATTTTAGAGACTTCCGTTGCCAGTTTTTCCACGGTCACATCATGCTGGATTAATTCTTTAACGATGCTCTTTTCTGCAACGATATTAGGCAAACCAATAAACTTTGTATTGACTAAATATTTACCTAAAAAATAAGTGATTGCAGACAGTTTATAAGCAATAACCATGGGGATCTGCAACAATGCAATTTCCAAAGAGGCAGTACCCGATGTCGTCATAATGGCATCACAACATTGAATCACATCATAAGGCTGATGCTTAATAACATTAATATTAATTGATTTGTTGTTCAGGTATTCCTGCAATAATTCATCGCTAATTGAATCGGCTTGAGGTAGCAAAAACTGAATACCTTGATGCGATAGTGTTAACTTTTCAGCCGCGGCTAACATCACCGGTAACATGCGTTTAATCTCATTAACTCGGCTACCTGGCAAAATACCAACAACAGGCTTATCAGCTTGCAAAGAAAACTGTGTCATATCCTCAGCTTTACTGCGCTGTGCATGAACCTTATCAACCGAAGGGTGACCTACATACCTAACAGGTACATTCTCAGCTTCATAATAAGCTGTTTCAAATGGAAAAATGACCGCCATCATATCAATCGCTTTACCATAAGTAAGCACCCTGCCAGGCCGCCATGCCCAAACTTGAGGACTGACATAAAACAATACTTTAATGCCATTTTTTTTGGCAAAACGCGCTAGTTTTAAATTAAATTCTTTGTAGTCTACACAAACCAATAAATCAGGTTTTTCTGCAACAATCAGATTCTGCATTAACTTTAAAGCAGCACGTATTTCAGCATAGTGTTTTAACACTTCAACTAGGCCAATCACTGCAATACCGCTGGAATCAAAACGAATATCTATCCCTGCTTGCTGCATTTTTTTGCTACCCATACCTAGCCCTTTTATATTGGGCAATTGTTTTTTGATATCTAAAAACATGTGAGCAGCATGTTGGTCGCCAGAGGATTCTCCAGCGCTAAACATAATGGTTGGGGATTTTTCAGTCAAGAAAGGAGACCTTTAGAATGGAGAATAAAGAAAGGCAATAATGATGGGCTCGGCTGTTGCCTTTGCCCATCTACCTGTTTATTTTGTTAATACACCACGAATAACAGCAACAATTTCTCTAATGGTATCGTCTTCTAAAGAAGGACAAATAGGTAAAGAGAAACAGTTAGCGGCAACTGATTCCGTCACAGGTAATGAAACACCAGCACAGTCTTCTTTAAAGACATTTTGTTGATGTAATGGTACGGGGTAATACACTGCACAGCCAATTTGTTTATCTTGCAGTGCTTGTATCACTTCATCTCTGCGATCACACAATAAAGTGTATTGATGATAAACGTGTTCACCCAAACCATCTTCAAATGGTGTGGTTAAAGGCAAATCTGCCATTAATTCTGAATATAAATGAGCTGCATGTCTGCGTGCTTGATTGTATTGATCTATACGCTTTAATTTAGCGCGTAATACAACCGCCTGAAGATCGTCTAAACGACTATTGTATCCAATCACATCATGATAATAACGCACGTCAGAACCATGATTACGCAACATTTTTAATTTTTTAGCGGTTTCATCTGAATTAGTAACAACTAAACCACCATCACCAAATGCACCTAAGTTTTTACTAGGAAAAAAACTAAAACCAGCCGCATTACCTATTGCACCTGTTTGTTGACCATTAATTCTTGCACCAAATGATTGGGCACAATCTTCTATCAACTTTAAGTTGTGCTTATCACACAATGCTTTAATACCTGTTAAATCAGCAGGCTGACCAAACAAATGTACCGGCATAATCGCTTTTGTTTTAGGGGTAATGGCTTTTTCTATTGCTTCAACCGTAATATTGAATGTTTTTGTATCAATATCTACAAATACCGGCGTTGCACCCACATATTTTATTGCTTCAGCTGTAGCGATAAAAGTAAAAGCACTGGTGATAACTTCATCACCATCAGTAATACCCTCTGCTTCTAAAGCCAAATGCAAAGCATCGGTTCCTGATGCACAACCTACTGCATGTTTTACACCCAAATAATCAGCCGCTTCTTGTTCAAAAGCTTGTACGTTAGGGCCTAAAATAAAAGAACAATTTTCTATGGTTTGCGCCATGCCCTGTTCTATTTCATCTTTAATTTCGGCATATTGCGCTTTCAGGTTAACCATTGGGATCATGCTTTTTTCTCCAATAAATCGGTAATTTCAATTGCTGTTTGTAGTGCACGTCTACCCGCTTCACCAGAAACCAATGGATTTGTGCCAGTTTCTATACAATCAACAAAGTGCTTAATCTCTTCCATCAATGCATCACCATTTTCAAAAACAGATTCTTCACTGACTATTTCAGGCACACCGGGAAACATTTCTTTGTCCCCTGTCTTATGCTTAGTTAAGGCCTTATTCTGAAAGTCAACTGAAATATAAGAACTTGGTCTAAACATTCTCATCTTACGTTCCATTTTCATACTAATTCGACTGGCAGTGACATTGGCAACACAGCCATTAGCAAAGGTAAGTCGTGCATTCGCAATATCAGTGCCTTGAGTTAATACTGCTGTACCACTGGCATCTATACGTTCGATATCAGAATCAATTAAAGCCAGAATAATATCAATATCGTGTATCATCAAATCCAAAACCACACTGACATCATTGGCTCGTGGATTAAAAGGTGCTAAGCGATGCGCTTCAATAAACAGAGGTTTTTCTTCCTTGTCTAAGCCCATAACCGCAGGGTTAAATCGCTCTAAATGACCTACCTGTAATATGACATTTTTTTCTTTAGCAATGGCGATCAGTTCGTCAGCTTCTTCAACCGTAACAGTAATCGGTTTTTCAACCAGAACATGTGTTCCAGCCTTTAAGAAATCACAGGAAACCGTATGATGAAGACTTGTTGGAACAACAATACTAACCGCATCAACCTGACCTAATAAAGAGCTATAGTCTGTTAATGCTTGCGCCCCATGTTTATCTGCGACTTCTTTTGCTGCTTGTTCATTGATATCAACAACAGCAACTAATTCACAGTTATCCAAAGAGGCATACTTCTCCGCGTGAAATTTTCCTAAATAACCTGTGCCTATAACAGCACATTTTAATTTGCTCATAGTTTACTCATAACACGTACACACAACCCCATAAGCAAATACGGCTTAATGGGCATAAAATGCGCCCATTGTATCATTTATTGTTACTAATCACTTAACTTAGCCCAACGTAATCGATTTGCATTGGTCACAACGGTGACTGATGACATTGCCATCGCTGCACCTGCAATCATGGGACTTAATAAGATGCCAAATAAGGGATAAAGCAAGCCTGCTGCGACAGGGATACCAATCGTGTTATAAAAGAAAGCACCCAGCAGATTTTGTTTAATATTCATTACCGTTGCTTTAGACAGTGCCATTGCTTCAGGTACTTTTAACAAAGACCCTTGGAGAATAACAATATCAGCACTTTCAATCGCCACATCTGTGCCTGTACCAATAGCAAAACCCACATTGGCTTGCGCTAACGCAGGCGCATCATTAATACCATCCCCAACCATTCCCACGATCTCACCGGTAAGCTGTAACTGTTTGGCAACAGCAGCCTTATCTTCTGGTAAAACTTGCGCTCTAACCTCGTCAATTCCAGCCTGTTTAGCGATTGCCTTAGCGGTTATTTCATTATCACCGGTCACCATGATGATACGCACACCCTGGTTTTTTAATTGCTGCACGGCTTTAGCAGAATCTTTCTTGATTGGATCTGATACGGCAATAATGCCTACAATTTGACTATCAACCGCTAATAACATGGCGGTCTGCCCTTGTTCTGATAAATTTTCTATGCTCTTTATATGTTTAGCATAATCAATGCCTTTATCTTCCATTAAAGCCTGGTTACCAAAAAACACCTGCTGATTAGAAATTAATGCGCCAATGCCGTGCCCTGTGATTGCTTCAAAAGCGGTGGCTTTATTCAAGGTCAATTGTTTTTCTTCTGCAGCCGCTAAAATAGCAGCTCCCAAAGGATGCTCTGAACCAGACTCTAAACTAGCGGCTAACTGCAAAATACCATCTTCATCATAACCATCAACCACTTCAATCTTTGATACAGTGGGTTTACCTTCTGTTACCGTTCCGGTTTTATCTAGAATTAAACATGTTAACTTCCCTGCACTTTGCAAGGCATCACCATTACGAATTAACACGCCCATTTGTGCCGCTCGCCCTACTGCAACCATGACTGATATAGGTGTTGCCAGACCTAATGCACAAGGACATGCAATCACCAGAACCGTCATCGATGTGACAAAAGCAAAACCCATCGAAGGTTCAGGGCCAAAACTATACCAAATAATAAAAGTTAAAATAGAAATACAGACAACCACAGGAACAAAAACACTGGAGATCCTATCTGCTAATTTTGCTATTTCAGGCTTACTGCCTTGTGCAGTCCGCACACTGTTAATAATTTGAGCCAATGCCGTGTCTCGACCAATACGCGTGGCTTTAAACAAAAAACTGCCTTTTTGGTTCATTGTTCCAGCAACAACCTTTGAACCCTCAATCTTTTCTACGGGAATCGGCTCCCCCGTTAACATGGACTCATCAACGGTTGAATGCCCCTCGACCAACTCACCATCAACCGCAATTTTCTCGCCGGGTCTCACCCGCAAAACCTCACCCAAACCCACTTCTTCAATGGCAATATCTTGTTCCTCACCCTCTCGAACAACTCTTGCCGTTCGCGGTTGTAATCCGATAAGAGCTCTAATAGCAGACGAGGTTTGACCTCTCGCTTTAGTTTCGAGTGCCGTACCAAAATCAATAAAAGCTAAAATAATCACAGACGCTTCAAAATAAGCATGCGGTGCAAGTTTTGTTAAATGACTGGAATAATCAATTACTACACAGGAATAAAGCCAGGCTGAACCAGTACCAAGAGCAATCAAGGTATCCATATTTGCCTGACCCAGCATTAATGATTTAAACGCACCCGTGAAAAAATGTCCTCCCGAATATCGCAGTATCCATAAGGTAATTAAAGCGATAACCGGCCAAAACCAGCGCCCAAAATTCGAACCAATCTCAGGCAACCAGCCCAAATGCCCAAACACCATTAATGGCACACCAAAAGCGGCGGCAACCTTAGCTTGTTGCATTAATCGCTGGTAACGCTGCAACTCTCTTTCTTCTTGTTCACTCGGGTCTTCCAGACCTTCCATTACTGCAGCATCATAACCTGCATCTTGTACCGATTTTTTTAGCAATTCGGGGTCTACATCACCTTCAACCAATGCAGAATGGTCAGCAAAATTAACACTCACTGAAGTAACACCATCAACAGCCCCTAACGCACCTTCTACCGCACCGACACAACCCGCACAACTCATACCTAATATAGATAACCTCAACTTATTATCTGTTGAACCTGCTTGCTCTTCTGTACTCATGAAAGACCTCTATTTAAAAATTCAGAACGAAATGGGAATGAACTGACGAAAACTACCTGAAAGATTATCAATAACTTATGGCTCAGCAGAATGAGCAAAGACGTTTATTCTTTATCAAAAATGAAGATATATTCTGTGATGGGCACGCTAACGCTTTGCCCATCCTACATTTTGTTAACAGCTAGAACTTACCCAACAACATAGCCTGCTTCAGTAATAGCCTTTATTAATACATCTGCATTTGTTTTTTCTGCATCAAATTCTATATCTACTTTATTTTCTTTACTCGTTGCTTCAACAGATAGAACACCATCGATAGCATTCAACTTGGTTTTAACATTAGACTCACATCCACCACACTTCATGCCTGTTACTGCTAATGAAACTGATTCCGACATTTTTATCCTCTCTATAATTTAATTATCAACGTTTAATATTATAAGTCATTCTTATCTTAAATTGCTGTTATCCCTCGTCAACTAACTGCATCATACAGCTTAAAGTATCAGGCGCACTATAATGATAGCCCTGAGCATAATCAACACCAATTTCTTTTAAAATATCAACAATCTGCTGATTTTCAACAAACTCGGCAATGGTTTCTTTACCCATCACCTGACCAATTTCATTAATGGATCTAACCATTGCCCTATCAATGGGGTCAGAGACAATATCTTTAACAAACATTCCATCAATCTTAAGAAACTCAACAGGCAAATTTTTAAGATAGGCAAATGATGACAAACCACTTCCAAAATCATCCAATGAGAAGCGAATACCAATGGCTTGCAAGCCCGTCATTAGTTTTTTGGCCTGGGTTAAATTATTAATAGCGGCTGTTTCTGTAATTTCAAAAATCAGCTTATGAGTAGGAAATTTCAATTGCCGAATCAGTTTAATGATAAACGGTTGAATCTTTTCATCAGCCAAGCTTTGCCCAGAAAGATTGACGCTAAAAGAATCTATTGCATCAAGCTCATCAGGATGATCATTAAACCAATCCAAAGTAGCCTTAATGACCCAACAATCAATTTTAGTGGCTAAATTGAAATGTTCAGCCGCAGGTAAAAAATCACTGGGTGAAATAACCTGCCCTTCGTCACCTATCAATCGTAATAAGATTTCATATTTACTTTTATGGCCACCCTTAATTGATAAAGAAACTATTTTTTGAGCATATAAACAAAATTGATTATTATCTAATGCTCTTTCAATTCTTTGTACCCATTGTATTTCACCTGACTGTGTACTTAAGTAGCTATCATCTTTGCTAAACACATAAATCTTATTCCGCCCAGTGTTTTTAGCTGCATAGCACGCAGTATCGGCAAATTTTAAAACTTCAACTGCATCATCACCTTTTCTTACACTCACCAAGCCAATACTTGCACCTACTTTGAAGGCATTATTATCCCAAATCAATTGATATTCATTGATGATTTTCTGCAATTTCTCTGCAATTTGTAATGCTTGATCCTGATTACAGTACGACAGAACTAAAGCAAATTCATCACCACCTAATCGCGCCAACACATCTTGTTTTCGCCCTGCCTTTTTCATTTCTCGCCCTAATTGACGAAGTAATTCATCCCCAGCAAGATGCCCCGCAGTATCATTAACAATCTTAAAATGATCTAAATCAATAAAACATAAAGCATGTTCATCTTTATAGTCTGCCTCAAAAAGCAAACTCGCCAAATGCTTTTCAAATTCATGTCGATTGATCAACCCAGTTAATGAGTCATGTGTTGCACGATAGGCTATTTCCTCAGAAGATGCTTTTGCCTCAGTTATATCTTCTTGAATAGCAATATAATGAGAAGTTAAACCTTGTTCGTCAAAAACAGGTGATATGGACTCCTTAGCCCAATACAATTCACCTTTTTTGTTTTTATTTTGTAGCACACCTACCCACGTCTGCCCTTGCTTAATTGTTTCCCAAAGTTCCTTATAAACACTAGGCGCTGTATTTCCTGAATGAAAAATATTGATGTTTTCACCTAAGATTTCATTACATTCATAACCTGTAATCAACTTAATTTGTGGATTAACATATTCTATTATTCCATCAAGGTTGGTCATCAACACTAGATTAGGGCTTTGTTTAACAGCCATTGATAATTTTTTTAATTCTTCCTGTTTTTTTAATCGTATAGAAATATCTCTTAAAATACAGGAATAATAATTCTGATTATTTGACAACCATGCCGACAAAGTAAATTCTAAAGGAAAGACGCTGCCATCCTTTTTAAGTCCTTTAAGCTGAAAGGTTTTCTTAGGGATTGAAAGCACGTCAGCCTGATTGGCTTTGTCAAACTGTTCTCTATATTGGTCTCTGGAATCTTCAGTAATTAACACTATGGCAGATTTATCCAAAATTTCTGACGAGGTATAGCCAAAAACCTGACAAGCGGCCTGGTTCCAAAAAACCACATTACCTAAATGATTAACTGAAATAATCGCATCATTTGCTGATTCTGCAATGGCTTGAAAACGCGCTTCATTTTCTTTTAATCGCTTTTCTGCTCGATTTTTTTGGATCAGTATATTTAATCGATGATCTAAAATATGCCAATTAACAGGTTTAGTAATATAATCTTCCGCACCCGCTGAAAACGCTCTGTCTATAGACTTATCATCGTCCATAGCTGTAATCATTATAACGGGAATAGAGCTTACCCTTGCGTCACGAAATTGTTTAATTCTCTGACACGCCTCAAATCCATCAAGTTCTGGCATAGAACCATCCATCAAGATAAGCTGTGGAAATTCCTTAGCACATATATCAACTGCCTCTTGCCCATTAACAGCCGTAATAACACTGTAGCCTTTTTTCTCTAAAACTTTACTCGTAATAATACGAGTCGTTTTGTCATCCTCAGCAACCAATATAAGAGGCTTCAACAAATCTTCGCTCATAATAAAATGCAATATTCCTAGTTAGTTAAGCTGTTAACCATAGCTACACATAAATACTTCTTGTGGCCAAGGTAACGAAATAAACATCGTTTTTTTTACTAAAATCAAAAAGCCTACAGAACAACCAGACAAAAGATAACGCCACCCTCATTTTAAAAATTATAACGACCGTGAAAACATAGAACTACAACTGACCCATTATAACGCAGTATTATATAGCTTAGACTTTTATCATAATATTCCCATAAGAATTTCATGCTTATTGCGAGCATTACACTGATATAGCCTTACAAACCAACAACGTATCAATTTACACATGAAAATTAAACTTATTTTTATTACATTAATGGCTCTTTTCACATCAATCATATATGCTGATGAATTGGGTAATTTAACGACCAAACAACTGCTCAAATTACAAAAAAATAGCAATGCATTAGTTATCGATATCCGCACAGAAAAAGAGTGGCAAGCCACTGGCACTATTCCTAACAGCCATAAACTACAATTCTTTTCAGATAAAGGGAAGTATGACACTAAAAAATGGTTAACTGATTTAAAACAATTAAAATCCAATGATGATCAAAATGATGATCAAATAGTGATACTGGTCTGTAGATCCGGTATCCGAAGCGGTACAGTTGGAAATATGCTCACCCAACAACTCGGTATGAAAAAAATCTATCACTTATCTAATGGTATGATGTCGTGGATAAAAACCGGAAACAAAACAACAAAAGATTGCTTGCCTCAACTTGCCTGTAAATAAAATATGTCTTTAAATAGCGTAACCAACCAAACTATAGCACTTGCGGGCATATCCCAAGCCTGCCTACTTGTGCAACAATTAGCGACCCAGGGCAAAGCCGACAGTGCCGCAGTCGAAACCTGTATTAACAGCCTGTTAAAAATAGATTCTGAAAACGTGCTTGATATTTATGGTGGCTTAGCTCAATTAAAACCGGGATTAGAACAGTTACAACTACAAGTAACCGGTCGAACGATTGCAGACCCCGAACAAGCGCGCTACGCCGCCTCACTGGTTTTTCTTGAAAGCCAGCTATCCAAGCAGCCTGAGATGCTTAAGAAAATCAGCAGCTGTGTTGAAAGAGCCCAAATACAAGCAGAATCATTCGGTGTAATGCATGAAAATGTACTAGCCAATCTTGGTGATACTTACCATTCGACCATTAGTACATTACAACCCCGCATCATGGTAAACGGCAAAGAAGAATATCTTGCTAGACCAGATATTGTCAATAAAATTAGAGCCTTATTACTCGCAGGTATTCGCTCTACTCTATTATGGCGACAATGTGGCGGTGCTCGCTGGAAATTTATTTTTTTTCGTAAAAAGCTACAAGATGAAATCAAATTTCTTCTTTCTCAAATTGATTAACCCCTCTCTGTACAGGGCAGATAACCATGCTAATAGATGCCAAAAATCTTACCCGTTATTATGACCAACACTGTGCCGTAGATAACGTCAGTTTTTCTTTAATAAAAGGCGAAGTACTTGGCTTTTTAGGCCCTAACGGTGCGGGAAAAACCACTACCATGCAAATGCTCTGTGGAAACCTTGCTCCCAGCGCTGGGCAAATCAGCATCAATGGTTTTGATCTATTAGATCAACCCAAACAAGCCAAACGCTATTTGGGCTATTTACCGGATACACCACCTTTATATAAAGAGTTAACGGTTAATGAGTTTCTGACATACTGCGCCAGGTTGCACCGACTGTCTTTTAGAGTAATCAATCAAGCGGTTAATTCAGCCAAAGAGCGATGCGGACTTAATGATGTGGCTGAACGGCTGATAGTTAATTTATCCAAAGGCTTTCAACAACGGGTAGGTATTGCACAGGCTATACTCCACAATCCGGCAATTATTATTCTTGATGAGCCCACCGTGGGTTTAGACCCTATTCAGATTAAAGAAATACGCGCCTTAATTAAAGAATTGGGCAGTGAACACGGCATTATTCTCTCTACCCATATCCTGCCTGAAGTACAGGAATCTTGCAGCCATGTACAAATCATCAATCAAGGCAAACTGGTTTTAAAGGAAACCATTGCCGGCTTAAATCAACAGATGAATACAGCGACAATTAAAGTTGTCACCCGCCAGCCTATTGATATGGAAAAACTTTC
>DAOWHF010000050.1:0-2178 GCA_030641565.1 Methylomarinum sp. | reverse complement strand
TGATTCAGTCATACCAGCTAATGCAGAGAAAATCTTTGTTGCCTACAGCGGTGGAGTGGACTCTCATGTGTTGTTGCATCTGCTTGGTTCAATGCCTTTATTTAAATCAAGAGTCACTGCGGTTTATGTGCATCATGGTTTGCAGTTAGAGGCAGAACAGTGGGCGGTGCATTGTGAGTCTGTTGCATTGGCTTTAGGCGTGGGTTTTAAATGTCTTAGGGTGAATGCTCAAAAAGCTACAAGGCAAAGTCAGGAAGAAGTCGCGAGGGATGCGCGTTACCAGGCGTTAAAGGCATTATTGACGGAGAACGATGTCTTGCTGCTTGCTCAGCACCGTGAGGACCAAATGGAAACAGTCTTGTTACAGTTGTTTCGTGGGGCGGGTATTCAGGGGCTTTCTGGAATGCCTTTGGTTATCGATTTTGGATTGGGACAAATGATTCGTCCATTTTTGGATGTATCAAAGCAAGCTATTAATGCTTATGCTGCCTTGCATCAGATACATTGGGTTGAAGACCCTAGCAATCAAAGTGATAACTTTGATCGTAATTTTCTGCGTAATCAAATCTTTCCGCAACTAAAACAACGATGGCCAGCCTTAGATAAGACAGTTGCACGTTCAGCGCGTCATTGTGCCAATAGTCAGGTTGTTTCTCAGGGCTTGGCTGTTCAGTTATTGCATGGTTTGCATGCTGAAAGTGATAAAAGCCTAGATATTGTAGGTTTGCTGGCTTTAGAGTGGAATCAACAGCAATTAGTGGTTAGGCAGTGGTTTGCTAAGCATCAGTTAAGAATGCCCTCTGAAAAAATATTGCAAAGAGTACTTGTTGAGGTGGCTGGAGCAAGAAAGGACGCAAATCCCGAGCTTAAAACAACAGATTATTGTATTAGGCGCTATAGAGATAAATTGTATTGTTTGTCTGTTGCTGATATTGAAGCCGATATTGAAGAGCTGTGCTGGCTAGAAAAGGATCAACCATTGGAATTTAAAAAGCATTGCTTTTTAAGTGTTAAGGAGAGCTCGGCTGGGATTAACAAGCAGTTATGGGATAAGGCTAAGGTGGTTATAAAGCCAAGATGTGGCTCAGAGAAAATTGCTTTGCCGGGGCGACAAGGGCGACATACGCTTAAGAAGTTATTTCAAGAAAAAGCCATCCCTCCTTGGGAGCGCGATGCAATTCCTTTGCTTTATTTGGATGGTCAACTGGCTGCGGTGGGTGATTTATGGGTAAGTTCGGCGTTTTATAGCACTGAAAGTAAAGGTTGTTATCAAATTGTTCTGACTAAGTCCTAGGAGGTTGTCGAAGTTATTTATGAGCGGTTTCTCTAGGTATGAGAGGGCTTTAGGTAAGTGCTTGTGCAGATGATGGGGTGTCTAACTTGATATGTTAAATTTAGTTAACGGTTATATTAAGTGGGTATTGCTATCTTTCGAGTTATTGCGGCTAAAATTCATTTACAAGGAAACTATTGTTAGGGGAAACAAGAAAAAAACTAAAAATAATGCTAGAATGAGCGGTTTTTAAATGTACTTTTCAGTTGACTTAATACAGGTAATCTTCTCACTTATATGACAAAATTCATATTTATTACAGGCGGTGTTGTTTCCTCGTTGGGTAAAGGAATCGCAGCTTCATCTTTAGCAGCGATTCTTGAAGAACGTGGTTTAAAAGTCACAATGACCAAGCTGGATCCCTATATTAACCTAGATCCAGGTACTATGAGCCCTTTTCAGCATGGAGAAGTTTTTGTAACTGAAGATGGTGCGGAAACTGATTTAGATCTAGGGCATTATGAGCGTTTTCTTAAAACCACCATGAGTAAAAAGAATAATTTTACTTCAGGTCAAGTATATGAAAATGTTTTGCGCAAAGAGCGTAAAGGTGAATACTTAGGCGCAACTGTTCAGGTTATCCCTCATATTACCGACGAAATTAAACGTCGCGTGTATGCCAGTGCCGAAGGTATGGATGTTGCATTGATTGAGGTTGGTGGAACAGTTGGTGATATTGAATCGTTACCTTTTTTGGAAACTATTAGACAAATAGGTATTGAGCAAGGCCGTGATAAAGCATTGTTTATCCATCTGACTTTAGTGCCTTTTATTAAATCTGCCGGTGAGCTAAAAACTAAACCGACACAGCATTCGGTAAAAGAATTAAGAACGATTGGTATTCA